>NZ_DCXA01000254.1:3021-11700 GCF_002328915.1 Aquabacterium sp. UBA2148 | reverse complement strand
CGCGAGGCTTTGTCCATCGCCGTCATCGAGGCGTTCGCAGCGCGGGTACCGGTGGTCGCCACGCGCGTGGGCGGCGTGCCCGAGATCGTGCGCCACGAGGACACCGGCCTGCTCGTGCCCACCGAAGACGTGGCGGCCCTGGCGCAAGGCATCACGCGCCTGAGCAGCGATGCCGGGTTGCGCGCTCACCTCGTTGCCAACGGCGAGCGCTTGTACCAAGAACAACTCACGGCCCGCAGCATGCTCGATCGCACCCTGGCGCTGTACCAACGCTGCCTTGGCCGCACGGCCTGACACCCCGAAACCATGAGCGCGCCCCACCCCGAGCCAACACGCGAGCCACATCGCATCCTCGTCGTTCGTCTCTCTGCGTTGGGCGACATCGTCATGGCCTCGGGCCTGATCCCGGCGCTCAGAACCCGTTTCCCGAACGCCGAGATTTCATGGGTGTGCGAGCCGGTATGCGCGCCGCTGCTCAAGCACAACCCACGGCTCAAGCAGGTCATCGTCTGGCCGCGCGGGGAGTGGCAGGCGCTTTGGAAGGCCAAACGTTACCTGGACCTGTGGCGCGCCGTGCGAGCCTTCCGCGCGCAGCTCAAGGCCGAACAATTTGACCTCGTGCTCGATGGCCAGGGCCTGCTCAAAAGTGGTCTGGTGGCTTGGTTCACCGGCGCGCCACGGCGCGTGAGCATCATCGCTCGCGAGGGCAGCCACCGCCTGGTGCACGAGGTGGTCACGCCACCGCCCGGCGCCGACCCGGTGATGGGCTCGGAGTACCGCTACCTGGCCCATTACCTGGGTGCGCCGCAAGGCAGTTTCGTGCACGACCTGGCGGTGGGCGAGGCGCAGCGCATGCGCGCCCGCGAGGTGCTGCACGAGCGCCTGCAAAGCGCCTGGGGCGATGGCGCGCGAGCGGGTGCCCCTCACACGCCCCGTGCCCTGGTCGTGCTGGCCCCCTTCACCACCCGACCGCAAAAGCACTGGGTGGAGGCCAACTGGGCCGAGTTGGGGCGGCGCATGCTGGCGCAAGGGCTGCAGCCTGTCGTGTTGGGTGGACCGGCCGATCGCGAAGCCGCCGAGCGCATCTGCGCGGGCCAGCCGCAACTGATCAACCTGGCCGGCGCCTTGAAGCTCGATGAGAGCGTGGCGCTGATCGCCGACGCGCAACTGCTGGTCGGCGTGGACACGGGCCTGACGCACATGGGCTCGGCGCTGCGCATCCCGACGGTGGCGCTGTTCGGCTCGACCCGGCCTTACCGAGAGGGCCCCCAGGTTGAAGGCGTCTCCCGCACCCGCATCCTGTATGACAACCTGCCCTGCTCGCCCTGCCGCCGCCGTCCCACCTGCAACGGCGCATTCACCTGCATGACCGGGCTGACCACCGAGCGCGTGCTGCAAACCGCCCTGGCCCAACTGGAGCCCCAGTCATGAGGGTGCTGCACGTCGAGGCCGGCATGCACCTCTATGGCGGCGCGCTGCAAGTCGTCTTTCTGCTGCGGGGCCTGAAAGCGCGCGGCATCGACTGCGTCCTGGCCTGCCCCACCGGCAGCGCCATCGCCACCGAAGCCGCATCGCACGCCCGCGTGGTCGAGATGAAGATGAGTGGCGACGCCGACGTCGGCCTCACCGGCCGCCTGCGCAAGCTGATCCGCGAGGTGCGCCCCGACGTGGTTCACCTGCACAGCCGCCGCGGCAGCGACCTGTGGGGTGCGCTGGCCGGCCGACTCGAAGGCGTGCCCGTGGTGCTCAGCCGCCGCGTCGACAACCCCGAATCGCGCTTCGTGGTGAAACTGAAGTACCGCCTCTACGACGAGGTGGTCACCATCTCCGACGGCATCCGCCAGGTGCTGCTGTCAGAGGGTGTGCCGCCCGCCAAGGTGCATTGTGTGCTCAGCGCGGTCGACACCGAGCGCTACCGGCCCGATCGCTCGCACATGCGCTGGTTCCAGGACACCTTCGGTGTGGCCGACGGTGAGCTCACCATCGGCATGGTGGCGCAGTTCATCGCGCGCAAAGGCCACGTCACCCTGCTCGACGCGCTGCCCGAGGTGCTGGCCCAGCACCCCGGGCTGAAGGTCATCTTGTTTGGCCAGGGCCCGCTCTGGGATGAAATCAACGCCCGAGTCAAAGGCGACGTGCTGCTGTCAAAACACGTGCAGCTGCCGGGGTTCCGCAAAGACCTCGACCGCGTGCTGCCCTGCCTTGATGTGCTGGCGCACCCCGCTCACATGGAGGGCCTGGGCGTGTCGCTGCTGCAGGCCGCGGCCTGCGGCGTGCCGCTGGTGGGCGGGCGCGCGGGCGGCATCCCCGAGATCATCCAGCCGGGCCTCAACGGTGAACTGATCACGCCGGGTGACACGGCGGCGCTGGTGCGCGAGCTGAACAAGCTACTGGGCTCGGCCGAGCTGCGCCAGCGCTACGGGCAAGCGGGCCGGCAGTGGGTGGTCGAGCGCTTCTCGGTCGACGCGATGGTCGAGGGCAACCTGGGCGTGTACCAGCTGGCCATGGCCAAGCGCCGAGTTACCTGAGGACGCAACCTCGGCGCCAGGCAGCCCTCTCGATCAAGCCCCCCGCCAAACCGGCGTCGGCTTCAAGCTGCCTTGAGCAGCGCATCCACGCAGGCAGCGAGGTCGGCGTAGGCCGCGTCGGCGCCCGCCAGAGCGTCGGTCGACTCTTCGTTGTCGGATTGCACGATGTAGGCGCGGCCCAGGCCCGCTGCGCGCGCGGCCTCGATGTCGGAAGGCTTGTCGCCCACCATGAACGAGTGTTCGAGCGACAGGCCGTGCTCGCGAGCCGCCTGCAGGATCATGCCGGGCTCGGGCTTGCGGCAATCGCAGTCCACGGCCAGCTCAGGCACCTTGCCCTTGGGGTGATGCGGGCAGTGGTAGACGGCCTCGACTTCGGCGCCTGCCGCGGCCAGGGCCTCGCGCATGCGGCGCGTGAGCTCCTGGAACTGCGCCTCGGTGTACATGCCGCGCGCCAGACCCGACTGGTTGGTGACGACGATGAGCACGTAGCCCGCCTCACGCAGGCGACGCATGGCGTCCACGGCCCCCGGAACGAACTCGAACTCGTCCCACTGGTGCACGTAGGCGCGATCGAGGTTGATGACGCCATCGCGGTCGAGGAAAGCTGCCTTGCGGGGCGAGGTCAGTGCCGACGGGTACTTGGCTGCGGCCGCCACGTCGGAGGACCGCCCTGCGCGGATGCGCTGCACCAGCGAGGTCGTCGAAAAACCATCGACAAACGGAATCGCCAACGCCTCGCCGCCCCAAGAGCGCACGACGCGCGTCTCTTCGAGCGTTTCCATGTCGTAGTCGCCGCCCTTGACGTAGAGGTCGGGGCGCGCCTGCTTGATCAGCTCGACCGGCGTGCGCTCATCGAAAAAGGTGACCAGCGAGACGGATGCCAGCCCGGCCAGCACCGCCGCGCGGTCGATGTCCTGGTTCAGCGGGCGATCGGGCCCTTTGCCCAGCATGCGTGCCGAGGCATCGCTGTTGACGGCCACCACCAGCGAGCCGCCCAGCTGGCGTGCGGCGTGCAGGTAGCTCACATGCCCCCGGTGCAGCACGTCGAACACACCGTTGGTGAAGACCACCGGCTTGGGCAGCTCCGCGATGCGCGCTGCGATGTCTTCGCGAGCGCAGACCTTGTCCGTCAGGTGAGTGCCCTGGCCGCTCATGCGAACAGCTCCTCGAAGCTCAGTGTGGCGGTGCCGAACTTGGCCACCACCAGGCCGCCGGCGCGGTTGGCGTGGTCCATGGCGTCTGCCAGCGACATGCCGCAGGCCAGCATCAAGGCCAAAGTGCCGATGACGGTGTCGCCAGCGCCAGTCACGTCAGCCACCTCACGGGCCTGGGCCTGTACGCTGCTGACGCTGTCGGCTTCGAACAGGGTCATGCCTTCTTCGGATCGGGTCAGCAGCAAGGCCTGCAGGCCCAGTTGCGCGCGCAGGGCTTGAGCCTTGGCGGTGAGCTCGGCCTCGTCCTTCCAGCCACCGATGACCTGCTGCAGCTCGGCCCGGTTGGGCGTGATGACGGTGGCGCCGGCGTAGCGGCTGTAGTCGCTGCCCTTGGGGTCGACCAGCACGGCCTTGCCCGCCTGACGGGCCAGCTCGATCATGCGCGGGATGTGGGCCAGGCCGCCCTTGCCGTAGTCGGAGAACAGCACCACGTCGTGCTTGACCAGCTCGCGCTCGAAGTCACCCAGCATCTGGCCCAGCAACTCGTGGTCGGGCTCGCGCTCGAAATCGACTCGCAGCAACTGCTGGTTGCGGCCGATCACGCGCAGCTTGACGATGGTCTGCATGCGCGGGTCCTGGCCCAGCACCGTGCCGACGCCATGGCCTTCGAGCAGCTCTTGCAGGCGGCGGGCAGGCTCATCCTGACCCACCACGCTGAGCAGGGTCACCTGACCACCCAGGGTCTTGATGTTGAGCGCCACGTTGGCGGCACCACCCACGCGTTCTTGCTCGCTGGCCACCCGCACCACGGGCACGGGCGCCTCGGGAGAGATGCGCTCAACGGCGCCGAACCAGTAGCGGTCGAGCATGACGTCGCCCACGACGAGGACGCGTCGGGCGGCGAGGGTTTCGCGGGCGGGGTGGGCGGCAGACTTCATGGGACCGTATTGTCCCCAGAAATCGCGCTTGAATCGGGGCTGGACCGCCAGAGCACGCCGGCCTGCGCCCCACGGGCGCCACCAGGGCACAACAAGGCACAATAGCGGGCTGTATTCCGCCCCCGCCCCCCATGTCCGAAACCCGTGAATCCACCGATTCCCGCGACTCCAGGCCCCGCACGGTCGTTCTGCTGCAGTACACCGGCATTGGTGATGTCATCTGGCACATCCCGTACTTCGAAGCGGTTGCCAGGTCCAGCCAGGGCGGACGCATCACCTTGGTGGCGCAACCTTCAACACAAGCCAAGGTGCTCCTGGCGAACGAACCCTGGGTCGAATCCTTCATCGATCACGACTACCGCCCGCGCCTGAGCGACAACCGCCGTGGACGGCATGGCGGGCTGCGCGGCATGTTGAGCATGGCCGGTACGCTGCGTGCAGGCCATTACGACCGGATCGTGGTTTTTTCCGGTCGCGCCAGTCGCGGGCTGCTGGCTGCCCTGAGCGGCATCCCCCAGCGCCTGGGCTACGGATATCGGTTCTGGCAGCGCATCTTCCTGACGCAAGGCCCGTACATCCAACCGCATCGCACCGGCTCGGTGGAGGCTTACCCCGAGGCATCGGCCTTCTGCGTTGCCCAAGGCTTCTGCGAGGCGCCCATCGTGCCGCGTTTTTCCGCGCCCTCGGCCATGGTCGCTGCCATGCGCTCCCGCCTGTCGCACTTGCCCCGGCCGCTGTACGCCCTGGCCATCGGCACATCGGAAGAACGCAAGCAGTGGGGAGAGCAGAAGTACGCTGAACTGGCGTCCGCCCTGTGCGCGCGCGGCGCTGGCGTCGTGCTTCTCGGCGGCCCTCAAGAACGTCAGCTCGCGCAAGCCATACTGGCTCGCACCCCTTCCGACCTTCACAACCGGGTGCACGTGCTCACCGACGCCCCCCTGCTGGGCAGCGTGGCCGCTCTCCAGGTCGTCGACGCTTGCGTCGGCAACGACACGGGCATGATCCAGATCTCGGCGGCGGCGGCCAAACCCACGTACGCATTGCTGGGCAATCGCCCGGTGCTCGACCACGACCCGCTCATGGTCAGCATCCTGGCGCCCTCGCTGGCCGACGTCAGCGTGACGCAAGTGCTCGACGCCATTGGGCGCAGCCCTCTCGCGGGCGCAGGCCTCCCAGCCTGATGGCACCTCATTCACCCCTGACCATGCCGGATTCCGTGAATCACACCCCCGACGCCAACGAACAGGACCATCGACCGCGAACGGTCGTGGTGCTGCAATATGCCGGCATTGGTGACCTGATCTGGCACATCCCCTACTTCAAGGCGGTCGCGGCCCAAAGCCAGGGCCAGCGCATCACCCTGCTGGCCCAACCCTCGACCCTGGCGCGCCACTTCCTGGGCGCCGAGCCTTGGATCGAGCGCGTCATCGACCACGATCACCGCCCCCGGCGCACTGAAAAGCGCAAAGGCAAGCACGCCGGCCTGCTGGGCATGTGGCGCATGGCCCGCGAACTCAGGCAGGGCCATTTTGACCGCATCGTGCTGTTCTCGGGTCGCCCCAGCCGCGGGCTGATCGCCGCGCTCAGCGGCATCCCCGAGCGCCTGGGCTTTGGCTACAACCGACTGCAGCGGCTCTTCCTCAACAAGCCGCCCTACATCGAGCGCTATCGCGGTCCGTCACTGGCCTTCTACCCGGAAGCCAGCGCCTTCGCGGTGGCCCAGGGTTTTTGCACGGCACCCATCGTGCCGCGAATGGACGTGCCTGCCCAACAGGTCGCGCAGATGACCGCGCGCCTGGCCCACCTGCCCCGCCCGCTCTACGCCTTCGCCATCGGCACCAGCGAAACATACAAGCAGTGGGGCGCGCAGAACTTCGCCGACCTCGCCTGCGCCCTCATCGCTGAAGGTGGCGGCGTGATGCTGCTGGGTGGCCCCGGTGAAGTGGCTCTGGCCCAGGAAATCGAGGCCCTGATCCCCGAGAAGGTCCGCCATGCGATGACCACGGTCACCGACGCCCCGGTGCTGGGCAGCGCCGCCGCCTTGCAGGTGGCCGACTTCTGCGTGGGCAACGACACCGGCATGACCAACGTGGCAGCCGCCGTGGGCCGCCCCAGCTTCGTGATCATCGGCTCGCGCCCCACGCTTGACCAGGACCCGGTCAACATGCACAACGTCACGGCTGAAAAGCTGTCGGACATCACCGTCGAGCGCGTGCTCGACTTGCTCAAAGAGGCTCGCCGTGGCGCAAAACACGCCTGAACAGACCATGGAGCTCAAGGAGACCGGACGCAAGATCCTTGCGTACGGCAAGCCGCACTGGAAGATGTTCGTCGCGTCTTTCGTGTTCTTCACGATCGGCGCTGCCGTCGAGCCGGTGATCCCAGCGCTGTTCAAGAAACTGATCGACTCCGGTTTCAAGGAAGGCCTGAACTACCCGCTGTGGCTGGTGCCCATTGTGATCATCGGCCTGTTCCTGGTGCGAGGGCTTGTTCAACTTCGCAGGCAACTACACCATGACGTCGAGCATCTCGAGCGTCGTGCTGAGCCTACGTCGTGACCTCATGCGTGGGCTGCTGCGCGCCGACGCCAAGCTGTTCACCACCATCAGCCCGGGCCTGGCCGTCACCAAGATCATCAACGACCCCCAATTTGCCTCGCAGACCCTGGGCAACGTGGTCATCTCGGTCATCAAGGACACCATGACCCTGGTGTTCCTGCTGGGTTACCTGCTCTACCTGAACTGGCAGCTCACCTTGCTGTCGTTCATCAGCATGCCTTTGCTGGGGGTGCTGCTCAAGAAGGTGCAAAAGCGCCTGCAGCACGTCGGTCAAGCCCAGTACGAGTCGCAGCAGCGCCTGGTCAACACGGTGGACGACAACGCCCGAGCCTGGCGCGTGGTGCGAACCTTCGACGCCGCCGAGTTCGAACTCAAGCGCTTTGACGCCGAAGCCAACGTGCTGCGCCGCATGGTGCTCAAGACCATGGCCACCAGCTCGCTGATCACGCCCATGACGCAGGTGGTGGCCGCCATCGGCGTGTCCATCATCATCACGCTGGCCATCTACCAGGCCAGTCAGGGCTCGACCACCATCGGCGAGTTCGTCTCGTTCATCACCGCGCTGCTGATGACGATCTCGCCCATGCGGCACCTCACCGACGTCTACCAGCCTGTGACGGGTGCGCTCATCACGGCACGTGGTGCGTTCGACCTCGTCAACGCCCCCATCGAGCCCGACAACGGCACGCGCGAGATGCCCACCTCGCGTGGTGACATCGCTTTCACCGACGTCAAGGTGCATTACGAGGGCGCAGCCACCCCCTCGCTCGATGGCTTCACGCTGCACATCGAACCGGGCCAGACCGTGGCCCTGGTGGGATCCTCAGGCGCGGGCAAGACCACCGTGGTCAACACCCTGCTGCGTTTCGCCACACCCGCTTCGGGCCAGATCCAGCTCGACGGCGTGACCATCGACGAGCTGAAGCTGGCCAGCCTGCGTCGCCACTTCGCCGTGGTCTCGCAAGACATCGTCCTGTTCGACGGCAGCGTGGCTGCCAACGTGGCCTATGCCAGCCCGCATGGCGTTGACCGCGCCAAGGTGGAGCAGTGCCTGCGCGCCGCCAACCTGTGGTCTCATGTGTCAGCGATGTCGCAAGGCATGGACTCGCCCATCGGCGCCAACGGCAGCATGCTGTCGGGCGGCCAACGCCAGCGTCTGGCCATTGCGCGCGCGCTCTACCGCGACGCCGCGATCTGGATCTTCGACGAAGCCACCTCGGCGCTCGACTCCGAGTCCGAAGCCGTGGTGCAGCGCTCCATCGAAGACCTGCGCCATGCCAAGACCCTCATCCTCATCGCTCACCGTCTGAGCACCATCAAGAACGCCGACGTCATCTGCGTGATGTCCGAAGGCCGCATCGTCGAGCAAGGCACGCATGCCGAGCTGATGGCGCTGGGCGGCCTGTACGCCGGCATGGTGCGCATCCAGGCTGCGGACTGACCCTTTCGAAGAGAGCAAAGCCATGATCATCGTCACCGGCGCCACCGGCTTCATCGGCTC
>NZ_DCXA01000254.1:0-2894 GCF_002328915.1 Aquabacterium sp. UBA2148 | reverse complement strand
GGCACACAAGGCAAGTGGAAGAACATCGCCAAGCGGCGCTTTGTCGACCTGGTGGATTACCGCGAACTCGACAAGCTGCTGCCGCACCTCAAGCCTGCCGACGCGGTGTTTCACATGGGCGCCAACTCCTCGACCACGTCCACCGATGGTGACGAGATCCTGCGCGTGAACCTGCACGCCACCATGGCATGGTGGAGGTGGTGCACAGAAACCGGCACGCCCTTCATCTACGCTTCGTCGGCCGCCACCTATGGCGATGGCGACGAAGGCTTCGATGACAACGACACCCCTGAGGCCCTCGACAAGCTCGCCCCGCTGAACCTGTACGGCTGGTCCAAGCACCAGTTCGACAAGTGGGCCATCGAGCGAGCATCGGAGGGCAAGGCCCCGCCGCAATGGGCAGGCCTGAAGTTCTTCAACGTCTACGGCCCCAACGAGTACCACAAGGGCGACATGCGCAGCCTGGTGGCCAAGAACACGGCACTGATCGCGCGCGGCGAAACCATCCGCCTGTTCAAGTCACACAAGGAAGGCTACGTTGACGGTGGCCAGTTGCGCGACTTCGTCTACGTCAAGGACTGCTGCGCCGTGATGATGTGGCTGCTTGAGAGCCGGCAGGTCAGCGGCGTGTTCAACCTCGGTACCGGGCAGGCTCGCAGCTTTGTCGACCTGATGCAGGCCATTGGCACCGCTTTAGGCAAGCCGGTGAACATCGAGTACGTGGACATGCCGGAGAGCATTCGGCCGAACTATCAGTACTTCACCGAAGCGCGCATGGGCAAACTGTACGACGCAGGCTTCTCCAGTGCATTCCACACATTGGAGTCGGGTGTTACCGACTACGTTCAGCAACACTTGACGCAAACAGATTCGCATCGATGACAATGCCCCGCCAGTTTGGCACCGATAACCGCGGCCTGATCCGGCCAACACGAGACACCGTCAGATGACGAAGAAGACACGCCACATTGGTATCGGTTTTGGCGAACTGAAGCACTTTCACGATGGCCTTGGAGAATTCTCCAATCAATTTGGCCTGCACATCGCCAACAGAGCCAGGATGCTGAAGCAGGAGCACGGCGTCCATTTTCACTTTCACCTTCCGGCCAAGTGGCATGGTCACTTTGGCAACGATGTCGATTACCTGCCTCTGACCAAACATCAACGCAGACTTCACTTCACAAGAATGCGCTTTGATGTTTGGCACAGCCTGCATCAGCACATTCGTCAACGCCCTCCGCTGTTCACACGGCACGTCATCACCACGCTCCACGACCTGAATCTGGTTTACATGAAAACAGGGGGATCGCTCTGGCGGGGCATGCGCAGACAATTGTCGCTTCTACAGCGTGCGGACGAAATCGTCTGCATCAGCGACCACGTCCTCGCAGACCTGCGTCGGTTCACCAATTTGCGTCAGCCAGCACATCGCATCTACAACGGTGTCCGCGACCTCAGGGCGGTCTCGCAGGTTGCTCCGCTTGAACCCTTGCCAGCCGAGTACTTTTTCCACATTGGACGCATGGCGCCAAACAAAAATGTGGACCGCATCATTGATCTGGCGACCTCGTGGACAGAGCGACAATTTGTGCTGGCAGGTCCGCGATGCGATGAAACCGAAGCCCACCTCAAGGAGATTCGGCACCGAGGCCTGACAAACATGCGAATGCTCTTCGATGTCTCGGATCAGGAAAAAGCATGGCTTTACGGGCATTGTGCTGGCCTGATATTCCCATCATCGACAGAGGGCTTCGGCCTTCCACCCATCGAAGCCATGAGCCTGGGCAAGCAAGTGTTTCTCAGTCGAGCAACCTGTCTTCCCGAAATTGGCGGCGAGTTGGCCTCTTACTTCGACCAACTCGACCCCGACTCCATGAAGCAGACCATCCTGGATGGCGAGGCGCGCAGAGCCCACGAGATCAATCTGTCAGACCGCATCCAAAAATGGGCTGATCAGTTCAGCTGGGATCGCTGCATTGACCAATACTTGGCGTGCTACATGCGCGCCAAGTAGAACTTAGCCCTGTTCAGACCTTGCGTCGCAGCACCACATCACAGTGCTGGATACCAGACGCGGCCAATTCAGGAAAAGTCATTTTGGTGAGTGTGGCATCGTGATTCACCACATGTGGCTCCGTAAGCTCCCCTGCTGCCGCACAAGCGGGCTCACCATTTTTTTGCGTTGATCTCCTTGAGCACCTCGATGTCGAGGTCTCGCTCGGCCAGCAACTTCTTGAGCCGGGCGTTCTCCAGCTCCAGCGTCTTCAGCCGCTTGACGTCGTTGGCCTCCATCTGCCCGAAGTGGGTAATCCCCCCATTAACCAGAGCTCTGAGAAGTAGAGCTATGCGGCCATGGCCAACCGCTGCTTGGGGGTGATACCGCCCAAGGCCATGTTTGGGCGCTCATGGTTGTACATCCACATCCATTGGGTGGCGTACAGCCTGACTTCATCAAGGTCTGTCCAATGGTACTGCGAGAGCCATTCGTAGCGCACCGTGCGGTTGAAGCGTTCGACATAGGCGTTCTGTTGTGGCTTGCCCGGTTCGATGTGCTCAAAGCGGATGCCCCATGACTTGGCCCAGGCCTCGATGGCCGCGCTGATGTATTCCGGACCGTTGTCGCAGCGAATGACCTGCGGCTTGCCACGCCAGGCTATGACCTGTGTGAGCGTGCGGATCACCCGCAGCGTGGGCAGCGAGAAGTCGACCTCGATGCCCAGTGCTTCGCGGTTGAAGTCATCGATGATGTTGAGCAGCCTGAAGCTTCTGCCGTCCTCCAACTGGTCATGCATGAAGTCCATCGACCACACCTGATTGATGGCCTCTGGTACCGATAGTGGCTAGGGCTTCTCGCGCACCAGGCGCTTGCGTGTATGCGTCCGGTGAAGGCATCT
>NZ_DCXA01000257.1:0-16029 GCF_002328915.1 Aquabacterium sp. UBA2148 | reverse complement strand
TTCATGCGCGTGGCCATGGGCCTGGCCCTCAATGAAATCGACCGCGAAGCCCGCGCCATCGAGTTCTACGAGCTGCTGTCCTCCTTCGACTTCATGTCGTCCACCCCGACGCTGTTCAACGCCGGCACCCGCCGCTCGCAGCTGTCGTCGTGCTACCTGACCACCGTCCCCGACGACCTCGACGGCATCTACGAAGCCATCAAGGAAAACGCCCTGCTCTCCAAGTTCGCGGGCGGCCTGGGCAACGACTGGACCCCGGTGCGCGCCCTGGGCTCGCACATCAAGGGCACCAACGGCAAGTCGCAAGGCGTGGTCCCCTTCCTGAAGGTGGTCAACGACACAGCCGTGGCCGTGAACCAGGGCGGCAAGCGCAAGGGCGCCGTCTGCGCCTACCTGGAATCGTGGCACCTGGACGTCGAGGAGTTCCTGGAGCTGCGCAAGAACACCGGTGACGACCGCCGTCGCACCCACGACATGAACACGGCCAACTGGATCCCCGACCTGTTCATGAAGCGCGTGATGGAAGGCGGCGAGTGGACCCTGTTCTCGCCCTCGTCCTGCCCCGACCTGCACGACAAGTTCGGCCTTGCCTTCGAGGAGGCGTACACCGCCTACGAAGCCCGCGCCGACCGTGGCGAGATCAAGCCCTTCAAGCGCGTGAAAGCCACCGACCTGTGGCGTCGCATGCTGTCGATGCTGTTCGAAACCGGCCACCCCTGGATCACCTTCAAGGACGCCTGCAACGTGCGCTCGCCGCAGCAGCACGTCGGCGTGGTGCACTCGTCCAACCTGTGCACCGAGATCACCCTGAACACCAACGGCGGTGAAATCGCGGTGTGCAACCTGGGCTCGGTCAACCTGGCCCAGCACATCAAGGACGGCGGCATCGACCACGACAAGCTCAAGAAGACCGTGCGCACCGCCATGCGCATGCTCGACAACGTCATCGACATCAACTACTACGCCGTCAAGAAGGCGCGTGACTCGAACCTGCGCCACCGCCCCGTCGGCCTGGGCATCATGGGCTTCCAGGACGCGCTGTACCAACTGCGCACGCCTTACGCCAGCCAAGCCGCCATCGAATTCGCCGACCGCTCGATGGAAGCCGTCTGCTACCAGGCTTACTGGGCCTCGACCGAGCTGGCCGAAGAACGCGGCCGCTACAGCAGCTACCGTGGTTCGCTGTGGGACCGCGGCATCCTGCCGATCGACTCGCTCAAGCTGCTGCTGGAGCAACGCGGTGGCTACGTCGATGTCGACAGCACCACCACGCTGGACTGGGACGCGCTGCGCGGCCGCATCGCCCAGCACGGCATGCGCAACTCCAACTGCGTGGCCATCGCCCCGACCGCGACCATCTCCAACATCATCGGTGTGGACGCGTCCATCGAGCCCTGCTTCGGCAACCTCTCGGTGAAGTCCAACCTGTCCGGCGAGTTCACCGTCATCAACGAGTACCTCGTGCGTGACCTGAAAAAGCTGGGCCTGTGGGACGACGTCATGGTCATGGACCTCAAGCACTTCGACGGCTCGCTGCGCCGCATCGACCGCGTGCCCGAAGACCTCAAGGCCCTGTACGCCACGGCCTTCGAAGTCGAGCCCGTGTGGCTGGTCGAAGCCGCCTCGCGTCGCCAGAAGTGGATCGACCAGGCCCAGTCGCTCAACATCTACATGGCAGGCGCATCGGGCAAGAAGCTCGATGAAACCTACAAGCTGGCATGGGTGCGCGGCCTCAAGACCACGTACTACCTGCGCACCGTGGGGGCCACGCACGCAGAGAAGTCGACGGTCTCGCGCGGTCAGCTCAATGCTGTGTCGAGCAACGCTGGTGGCGGTTTGAATGCAGCACCCGAAGTGGCAGCGCCCGTGCAAGCAAGCGCCGCACAAGAAGACATGACGCCTGCCACCGACATCAAGTTCTGCTCGATCGACAACCCCGACTGCGAAGCTTGTCAGTGATGCAGTCATGAAAGAGGCATGGGGCCGCAAAGCCCCATGTCATCGGCCCTTCAAGGCGATGACATGCGGGAAGCCCCTTGCCTCCGACATCGCGCCACGGCCCTCATTCGATGCGATCCCGCAACAAACATGAGGTCACTTGGCTCGTCGATGTCAAGAAGTGCTTGGTGTTTTTCACAACACCCTTCCATAATCCGATCCCATAGGAAGTCAACCATGCTGGTCTGGGAAGACGATTCGTCCAACTCCTCATCCAAGTCTCCTGCTTCCGTGTCGAACGCCTCCGGCGCAACACGGGACACGGCCTCGTCGCCTCTCGCTTCGTCGATGAACAACGCGACCCAGGCCACCAGCGCATCCACCCGTCGCGTCAACGTTGCCGACAAGCGCATCATCAACGGCCAGACCGACGTCAACCAGTTGGTGCCGTTCAAGTACAAGTGGGCTTGGGAAAAGTACCTCGCCACCTGCGCCAACCACTGGATGCCGCAAGAGGTCAACATGTCGCGAGACATCGCGCTGTGGAAAGACCCGAACGGCCTGAGCGAAGACGAGCGCCGCATCATCAAGCGCAACCTCGGCTTCTTCGTCACCGCCGACTCGCTGGCCGCCAACAACATCGTGCTGGGCACCTACCGCCACATCACGGCGCCCGAGTGCCGCCAGTTCCTGTTGCGCCAGGCTTTTGAAGAAGCCATCCACACCCACGCTTACCAATACATCGTTGAAAGCCTGGGCCTGGATGAGTCCGAGATCTTCAACGCCTACAACGAAGTCCAATCCATCCGCGACAAGGACGAGTTCCTGATCCCCTTCATCGAAGCGATCATGAACCCCGACTTCAAGACCGGCACGACCGAAAACGACCAGACGCTGCTGAAGTCGCTGATCGTCTTCGCCTGCCTGATGGAAGGCCTGTTCTTCTACGTCGGCTTCACGCAGATCCTGGCCCTGGGCCGCCAGAACAAGATGACGGGAGCTGCCGAGCAGTACCAGTACATCCTGCGCGACGAGTCGATGCACTGCAACTTCGGCATCGACCTCATCAACCAGCTCAAACTTGAAAACCCGCACCTCTGGACCGCGCAATTCAAGGCCGAAATCAAGGCGCTGTTCATCAAAGCAGTCGAACTCGAATACCGATACGCTGAAGACACCATGCCCCGTGGTGTGCTGGGACTCAACGCATCGATGTTCAAGGGCTACCTGCGCTACATCGCCAACCGCCGTGCCACCCAGATCGGGCTGGAGGAACTCTTCCCCAATGAAGAGAACCCCTTCCCCTGGATGAGCGAAATGATCGACCTGAAGAAGGAACGCAACTTCTTCGAAACCCGAGTCATCGAATACCAGTCGGGCGGAGCCCTGTCCTGGGACTGATCCGCGATCTGCCGCAAAGAGCAGACGCAAGTCCCGAGGGCGCCGACCTGGCGTACCCCGTTCATCACACCGCGTCCAGATCCTAGGGGGCGTCGGGTGATGGATGCCTGAGTCGCACTCCTGCGGCTCAGCGCTCTTTGCAACTTGATCAAGGAGATACGTATGGCAACTGCGAAAAAAGTGGCAACCAAGAAGGCTGCTGCACCCAAGAAGGCCGCTGTGAAGAAGGCCCCCGCCAAGAAGGCTGCTGTCAAGAAGCCTGCCGCCAAGAAGGTTGCAGTGAAGAAGGCCGCGCCCGCCAAGAAGGTCGCGGTCAAGAAGGCTGCCGTGAAGAAGGCCGCAGTCAAGAAGGCTGCAGTCAAGAAGCCCGCAGCCAAGAAGGTTGCAGTGAAGAAGGCCGCCGCCCCCAAGAAGGCTGCTGCCCCGAAAAAGGCTGCTGCACCCAAGAAGGCCGCAGTGAAGAAGGCCGCTGCCCCCAAGAAGGCTGCTGCCAAGCCCGCCGCGAAGCCGGCCGCCAAGAAGGCTGCTGCGAAGAAGCCTGCTGCCAAGCCTGCCCCTGCGAAAAAGGCTGCTGCAGCCCCTGCTGCCAAGACCACGCTGAGCCCTCAGGCTGCCTGGCCTTTCCCCACCGGCAACAAGCCCTGATGAAGGGTGGCACCCTGAGCGATCGGGGCGCCTTGTCCGATGAGCCCGGCTTCGGCCGGGCTTTTTCTTTGTGCGCGTCCTGGGTGTTGAACCCTGCGCGTCCACGAACATGAGCCAGACCCATCCATGGCCCTGCCTGCGTGTCGAAACATCAGGCAAAGGCAAACAAATCAGCACGCGCGTCATCCTCGACATCAGCGTCTCACCGAATGCACCGCGCACAGAGGTGACAGGCTGGCACGATGGCGCCCTGCGACTGAGGCTGTCGGCCCCGCCTGTGGACGGCGCTGCCAACGACGCCATTCGCAAATGGCTCGCCCAGCAACTCGGCGTCACGCAATCCCAGGTCGAACTGCTGAGGGGGCAGACTTCGCGTCGAAAGCAATGGGCCATCGACATCGACGAAGCCAGCACCTGCCGCTGGCTGGCATCCTTGCCCACATTGCAAAACTGAGCGCCGCATGCCGCAAGCGCTCGGCAGAACCCCTCAATCAGGCGCTACCCCCTCCAAGCCAGCCTCTCCAGAATCAAGCTGTGGCTGCCCAATGGCCACTTCACAGGAGAAGCACCATGTCGAGCGAACACCACTTCGAGCCCAGTCCCGCCCAGGTGGCCGAGATGCAGGATGCGCTCTTCAGCCTGCGTGACGGCCTGATGCGCCTGAAGATGTCCCTGCTCGAGCTCGCCGAGATGACCGACGAAGGCGGTCAGCGCGCCGCTGCAGCCGAAACGCAAGCCCTGCTCCAGCGCCTGCGCGCCTGATCAACGCCGAACGCGGCGCCAACCACTTCAGTCCTGCCGCGCACCGACGCACCGACGCACCGACGCACCGAACTGAGCCCCTCACATGAACGCGCCTTCAGGGGCGCGTTCTGCCTCGTGAAATCCCGCGGATGCCTTAAGCTACGCGGTTTGACGAAAGACACTCGCTTTTCGCGAGCCTGCCATGGCCCAGTACGTTTTCACCATGAACCGCGTCGGGAAGATCGTTCCCCCGAAGCGGCAGATCCTCAAAGACATCACCCTGAGCTTCTTCCCCGGCGCCAAGATCGGCGTCCTGGGTGTGAACGGCTCGGGCAAGTCCACCTTCCTGAAAATCATGGCGGGCGTGGACAAGGACATCGAGGGCGAAGCCGTCCCGATGCCCGGCATCAAGATCGGCTACCTGCCGCAAGAGCCGCAGATGAACCCCGAGCAAACGGTTCGTGAAGCCGTTGAAGAGGGCATCGGCGGCGTGCTGGCCGCCAAGAAGCGCCTCGACGAGGTGTACGCGGCCTACGCCGAAGAAAACGCCGACTTCGATGCCCTGGCCGCCGAGCAAGGCGAGCTCGAAGCCATCATCGCCGCAGGCGGCTCCGAGAACACCGACCTGCAGCTGGAGCTGGCTGCGGACGCCCTGCGCCTGCCCGCCTGGGACGCCATCATCGGCAACCTCTCCGGCGGTGAAAAGCGCCGCGTGGCGCTGTGCCGCCTGCTGCTGTCCAAGCCCGACATGCTGCTGCTCGACGAGCCCACCAACCACTTGGACGCCGAGTCCGTGGACTGGCTGGAGCAGTTCCTCAGCCGCTTCTCCGGCACCGTGGTGGCCATCACCCACGATCGCTACTTCCTGGACAACGCCGCCGAGTGGATCCTCGAACTCGACCGCGGCGCCGGCCACCCCTACAAGGGCAACTACTCCGACTGGCTCGACGCCAAGGGCAAGCGCCTGGAGCAGGAACAAAAGACCGAAGACGCCCGCGCCAAGGCCTTGAAGGTCGAGCTGGAGTGGGTGCGCAAGAACGCCAAGGGCCGCCAGGCCAAGAGCAAGGCCCGCCTGGCCCGCTTCGAAGAGCTGAGCGACGTCGAATACCAAAAGCGCAACGAGACGAACGAAATCTTCATCCCCGTGGCCGAGCGCCTGGGCAACGAAGTCATCGAGTTCAAGAACGTCACCAAGTCCTTTGGCGACCGCATGCTGATCGACAACCTGTCGTTCAAGGTGCCCGCTGGCGCCATCGTCGGCATCATCGGCCCCAACGGGGCCGGCAAGTCGACGCTGTTTCGCATGATCCAGGGTGTCGAGCAACCCGACAGCGGCGAAGTCGCCATCGGCAAGACCGCGCAACTGGCCTTCGTCGACCAGAGCCGCGAAGGCCTGGCCGCCGACAAGACCGTGTGGCAGGACGTCTCCGGCGGGCTGGACAACATCATCGTCGGCAAGTTCGTGATGCCCTCGCGCGCCTACATCGGTCGCTTCAACTTCAAGGGCAACGACCAGCAAAAGCTCGTGGGCAACCTCTCCGGCGGTGAGCGCGGTCGCCTGCACCTGGCCAAGACCCTGGCCCAAGGCGGCAACGTGCTGATGCTCGACGAGCCCTCCAACGACCTGGACGTCGAAACCCTGCGCGCGCTCGAAGACGCCCTGCTCGAGTTTGCCGGCAGCGCCATGATCATCTCCCACGACCGCTGGTTCCTCGACCGCATCTGCACGCACATCCTGGCGTGCGAAGGCGACTCGCAGTGGTTCTTCTTCGACGGCAACTACCAGGAGTACGAAGCCGACAAGAAGAAGCGCCTGGGTGAAGAAGGCGCGCGCCCCAAGCGCGTTCGTTTCAAGCCCATCCGCTGACACGCCACGCGAAGGCCGCAGCCCCGCACAAGCCCGCGCTCGGCGCGGGCTTTTTTGTGCCTGTGTGAAACGAAGGGGGGGCACACCATGAGGGGGATCGGGGGCTTTCCCTGATGAGACAAAGCCGGCTGCACGGAGATGCACAGATAGAATTTCGAGGACTTTTTTGGCACCTGCCGCCAACCCGCGAGATCACGGAAATGCGCCTGCGCACCACCCTCGAACGCGGGCAGCCAACACGACGAATCTTGCTGGAGACCCCTGATGACCGCACGGATCACACGCCTGCTGACCACCACCGCCTTGGCCATCTCGGCCCTCACCATGGGCGGTTGTGCCCTGATCGAATCGAATGTCAGCAGCACCACGCTGTCCATCATCGAAGACGGCTTCACGCCGCCGACGCTGAAAATGGGCGACGTTGAAATGGCCTGCAACTTCTCGGTGGTCAACACCCCGCTGGTGGGTGCCGCACGCAATTTCTACGGCGACCCCTCCCTGATCGAAACGGTGATGCTGTCTTCGGCCGGCGTTTGCTCCGAGAACCAGGCCATGACCGACGAGATGCGCTACCTGCGCGCCTCTCGTGACAAGCGCGCCGACGAGGCCCTGGACGCCCGCATCGCCCAGAAGCGTCACCTGACGACCGCAGCTCACCGCCAGTACGCCGCCTTCACCCGCATGCGCGACAAGCTGGAGCAGAAGTACTTCTTCAAGTACGGCAGCAACTGCCCTGCTTTCAAGCGCGACT
Source organism: Aquabacterium sp. UBA2148 (assembly GCF_002328915.1). Taxonomy (NCBI): domain Bacteria; kingdom Pseudomonadati; phylum Pseudomonadota; class Betaproteobacteria; order Burkholderiales; family Sphaerotilaceae; genus Aquabacterium; species Aquabacterium sp. UBA2148. The sequence goes on along the minus strand of NZ_DCXA01000257.1, from coordinate 8,683 downwards.
TCGATGAACTGGTGTACCTGCTGGGCTCGGTCGCTGGCCTGCAGGCCATGCAGAACGACATCGCCGCGCAGCAAGCCGTTGGCGTGCCCACCGACACCGCGCCCATCGTCGAGCGCGCCCTGGGCTGCCTGGACAACAACAAGTGGTGGGGTGCCCCTCAAGCCGCCCGCGCCACGGTCTGGAGCATCATCCCCGGTGGCGGCGAAGGCAAGGACATCAAGGGCACCTTTGAAGCCAGCATGAAGCTGGGCGAAGCCAAGGGTGTGCGCCTGGCTCACGTGATGGCCGCCGTCGCCGCCCAATCGACCGATGACAACGCCCGCCTGCGTGAACTCATCAAGCGTTTCTCGTCGGCTCCGGGCTTCACCCCGAACAAGGACTACCGCCTGATCGACGCCATCGCCGAATCCCAGATCCAGAACATCTCGGACCGCATGTGGACGCAAAACGCCGGCACCCGCACGCCCATCGCATCGCTGGGCAAGTTCTGGGACGACAAGGCCGGCGGCGACATCGACGCCGACAGCTTCCTGAAGTGATCTGACAGGCTGACGCCTCAGATGCGGGTAATCCCTTCCCTCGCTCAGGCGGGGAAGGGTTTACCTCGGGAAACGATCTGCCCGATATAGTTACAAAACAAGATGTCAGATCGCGACAGCGGTCATGACACCGCCTGATGCGCAGGCACACAGCCGAGGGCCCTCAGAGATGAGGCCCTCTGTTTTTTGCACCGAGGAGACTTCATGAAATTGGTCAATACGACGAGCAAGATGGGCATGGCTGCGCTGATGGCGTGCGCCATGGCTGCCCCGGCCCAGGCGGGTCAGAAAATTTGTGTTTACGACCTGCTGGGCACCTCTGGCGACCTGTTCAACATGGCCAAGGATTACGCCGTGGCCATGCAAAAGCACGGCGCGGCCCTCGAGCTCAAGGGCTACACCGACGAGCGCGTGGCCTCCGAGGACTACCGCACCGGTCAGTGCGATGCATTCATCGCCACCGCCTTCCGCACACGCCAGTTCAACGCCGTGGCCGGCGCGGTCGACACCCTGGGCGCCACCACCATCGTTCGCGACGGCAAGATCAACATCGCCGACAGCTACGAAGTCGTGCGCAAGGTCATCCAGACTTACAGCGCGCCGCAAGCCAGCAAGCTGATGGTTGAAGGCATCCACGAAGTCGGCGGCATCCTGCCCCTGGGCGCGGCCTACCCGGTGGTCAACGATCGCAAGATCAACACCGTCGAAGCCCTGGCCGGCAAGCGCATCGCCTCGTTCGACTACGACAAGGCCCAGGCCGTGATGATCCAGCGCATCGGCGCACAGCCGGTGTCGGCCGACATCACCAACTTCTCGACCAAGTTCAACAACGGCTCGGTGGACATGATTGCCGCACCGACGCTGGCGTACAAGCCGCTGGAGCTGCACAAAGGCATCGGCAAGAACGGCGCCATCGCCCGCTTCCCGATCCTGATCCTGTCCTACCAGGTCATCCTCAACAAGACCAAGTTCCCTGAAGGCTTTGGTCTGCATTCGCGTCAGTACTGGCTGGGTCAGTTCGACCGCGCGCTGCAACTCATCAAGCAGGCCGATGCCGGCATCCCGCCCGGCACCTGGATGGACCTCACCCCCGAGAACTCCTACAAGTACACGCTGATGCTGCGTGAGTCCCGCATCGACATCGCCGAAAAGGGCCTGTACGACAAGCGGGGCCTGAAGGTGATCAAGAAGATCCGCTGCAACGTGAACCCGGGAGACCCGGAGTGCGCCACCAAGTCCGAAGAAGACTGGAAGTGAGCAATTGACCCACAGGGGCCCCGTGCTTTGGCACCGGGCCCCTGACGCCATCCTGCACCCTGACCGAGGGCGCCAAGCCCGACGCCCTCACCGCTGCGTCACCCGCAGCCTGCACCTGCTCCCCATGAACACTCCTGCCTCTCGTTCTCTCCTGGGCCGCAGCCCCATGGAGTGGCTCTCCAGCCTGCCTGTCTTCATCCTGCTGCTCCTGACCCTGATCATCGGCACCGGTGAAATGGTGCACGGCCAGTTGCTGCGCCTGGGTGAATCCATGTTCGGCGACCCATCGGCCCAGGTCCAGTACTTCATGCTGCGCGCCGAGCCCACCAAGCCCGAGTGCGACGCCAACGTCGACATCGACGCCGAGTTGGCTCGCCAGTCCGCCGCCCCGACGGGTGGTGGTGACGACATCGACGACCTGTTCGGTGACAAGCCCGCGGCCGACCCGGCCATGATGCGCAAGTCCATCGAGCAGGCGCGCGAGATCTGCCGCCTCAAGCACGAGCTCTACACCAAAGTCGCCGAGCGTCAGACGCCGCAGGTCAAGATCTATCGCACGATCGAAACCAGCTTCTTCGGTCTGTTCCAGATCGGCACCGAGAACCGCCCGCTGATCCTGCTGCTGATGGTGGCCATCTCGGCCATCACCACCACGCTGGGCTTTCACCACATCGGCATCCGCACCGGTCACTACACGCGGGACTACATCGCCCAGACCTGGTCCCAGGTCGCCGCCTGCGGTCTGCTGCTGCTGTCCTGCGTTCGCTACTACCAGATCCTGCAAGCCAGCGGGGGCGCCATCGAGGGCGAGATCCTGCACTTCGTCTGGATCGGGCTGTTCAGCGTCCTGCTGCTGATCAACCTGTGGCGCGTGGTGCGCATGCCCAAGTCGCCCAATGGCGAGGGTGAATGGAGCACGGCGCTGCTGTCGGTGCCCCTGTACGCCAACATGGCCATCATCGCGGGCGTGTACTTCCTGATCGAAGGTCACGAAGCCGGTCTGGCGATCTACATCAGCCAGATGATGGCCCTGCCCAGCATCTTCATGAACCTGGCGCTGTTCATCTGGGCGGGCATGCTGCTCAAGCAAAGCCGCATCGTCGACCTGGTGCTGGACGTCATCCGTCCCTGGAACCTGTCGCCACAGCTGCTGACCTACCTCATCCTGATCGGCGCCTCGTACGGCACGGCCTACACCGGTGCTTCGGGCATCTTCGTGATCGCAGCCGGCGGCGTGATTTACCACGAGATCCGTGCATCCGGCGGCACCAAGCAGTTCGCCCTGGCTGCCACCGCCATGTCGGGCTCGCTGGGCGTGGTGCTGCGCCCTTGCCTGCTCATCGTGCTGATCGCGGCGCTCAACAAGCAGGTGACCACCAACGGCCTGTATCACTGGGGCTTCTACGTCTTCCTGACCACCTCGACGCTGTTCTTCATCGTCTCGCAACTGCTGCGCACCGAGCGCGCCGCCATCGAATCGCCGCGCGTGGCCATCCCGGCCATGTTCGCCAAGATGGTGCCCGTGCTGCCTTACGCGGCCGTCGCTGTGGTCATCGTGTTCATCTACGAGTTCGGTCTGGACACCAAGCTCAACGAGATCACGGCCCCGACCATCGTGCCGGTGATGCTGATGCTGATCCTTGTTTTCGACAAGGTGCTCAACAAGGGCAAGAGCGAGCTCACGCCCGACTACGCCAGCCACCGCCAGGAAGGTGTCGAGAAGTCGGTGCGCTACGCCACCACCGAGACCATCAGCCACGTGGGTGCGCTGCTCAGCTTGATGATGCTCTCGCTGGCCATTGGCGGTGTCATCGAACGCTCTGACGTCATGCACCTGTTCCCGCAGGTCTTCGACAGCCACTGGACGGCGATGGTGTTCCTGGTGCTGGTGATGGTGTTCCTGGGCATGGTGATGGACCCCTTCGGCGCGGCCGTGCTGGTGTCCGGCACGCTGGCACCGGTGGCCTACGCCAATGGCATCGACCCGTTGCACTTCTGGATGATGGTGCTGGTGGCCTTCGAGCTGGGTTACCTGACCCCGCCCGTGGCGCTGAACCAGCTCCTGACCCGCCAGGTCATCGGCGAAGACGAGGTCTCGGGTGCCGATGCCGAAGTGCGTCACCTGGGCTTCTTCCGTCGCTACGAGCGCTGGATCCTGCCGCTCATCGTCATGGCAACGGGCCTGAGCCTGGTCGCCTTCGGCCCGCTGGCGGTGCAAGACTTCCCGGTCCTGGCTCCGCTGGTCGATTGGCTGCCGCACCCACCCCAGTGAGCTCGGCCGTGATGGCCTGAGTCCCCCCCTGAAAGGCCGGCGCTGTCCAACGACACGCCGGCCTTTCTGTTGGCGCCATGCCCACGCGCCCGCCGGTGTTATGGTTTGAAGATGAGCCACCTCAGCCCCGACATCGCGCCATTGAACCCACGTCGCTCCCAGCCCTGGTGGCTGCCCTGCCTGATTGCGCTGCTGGCCCTGAGCGCCTGCGCCACATCGCCTCAGCCTTCGGTCACGGCGACGCCAGCCCCCGCTGCCACAACCGCCACGCCCCCGTCGCCATCGGGCGCGCCTGCAAGCTTCGAATCCCTGACCCGAGGTGCCACGCGCAGCCCTGGGCTGCTGCCCATCTGGCGCAAGCAGGACAAGGTGTGGGTCGAGATCCCGGCCAAGCTGATCGGTCAGCCCTTGTTCCTGTCGCCCAAAATCGCCAGCGGCATTGGCGAAGGTGGCGTGCTCGGCGGCTTGATGCAAAGCCGCTGGGCCCAGGTCGGTCGGCCGCAATGGGTGACGTTTCGACGCGTGCAGCAGCAGGTGCAATTGCTGGCGGTGAACGCCAGCTACACCGCCGCCGCAGGCACGCCACAGGCCCGTGCGGTGGAGGCTGCCTTCTCTCCCAGCCTCATCGTCGCAGCGCCCCTGGCCAGCGCCGCCGACCCGGCCACCGGTGCCTTGCTCGTTGACGCTTCGGCCCTGTGGCTCAACGACTGGCTGGGCATCGGCGCGCACCTGCAGCGCCAGTACCGACAGGGTCACGCGTTCGACGCGCGCCAGTCTCAGGTCGTCCAGGCCCGGCAGGTGGACGGCACAACGGTGTTCGAGGTGCAACAGCATTTCGCCACCGCGTCCATCAACACCTCGCCCGGCTCCGCAGCACCCGGCATGCCGGCGCCCGCCTTGCCCCGCACCCTGCCCGACCCGCGCAGCCTGTTCGTGCAGGTTCACCACAGCCTGAGCGCCCTGCCCGAGCAGCCCATGCGCAAGCGCCCCGCCGACGCGCGCGTGGGCTACTTCTCGACCACCGTGGTGGACTTCACGGACGACCTCTCGCGCACGCCACGCAAGCAGTACATCAGCCGCTGGCGCCTTCAAAAGCAGGACCCAACCGCGGCCCGCTCCAAGCCCGTCCAGCCCATCGTGTTCTGGCTCGATGCCAGCATCCCCGACGCTTACCGCGCCACCATCCGCGATGGCGTGCTGGCTTGGAACCTGGCTTTTGACGCCATTGGTTACAAGGACGCCATCGAAGTGCGCCAGGCCACGCCCGAGCAATCGGCCGACAACCTGGCCACCGGCCGCGCCTCCATCCGCTGGATGACCAACGCGCAAGCGCAGTTCGGTGCGATCGGCCCCACCCACGTCGACCCACGCAGCGGCGAGATCCTGGATGCCGACATCGCCATCGAAAGCCTGACCGTGCGTGGCATGCGCCAACTGCGCAGTCAGTTCATGACCGACGATGGCGATGACACCTCGGCCTCGCCAGCCAGTGAGCAACACCATGCAGGCGACGCCTGCGAACACGGCTTGCACGCCGCCGAGCAGCTGGGCACCTGGCTGAGCCTGGCCGAGGCCGACCGCCCGGTCGATCCCGACAGCCCCGAGGTGCAGGCATTCGTGCACGCTTACCTCAAGGACGTCGTCATGCACGAGGTGGGCCACGCCTTGGGTCTGCGGCACAACTTCCGGGCCTCGCGCTGGCGCAGCCCCGCCCAACTGCTGGACAAGGCGCTGACCACGCGCGAAGGCAACAGCGCCTCCGTGATGGACTACGCCGCGGTCAACCTGCCTCCACCCGGACAAAGCGGTGGCGCGCCCTTCCAGACCACGCTCGGCCCTTACGATTTCTGGGCCATCGAATACGGCTACGGTGACCTGCCGGAATCAAACGCGGAAGCCGAACGCCAGCTGCGCGACATCGCGCGGCGCAGCGCTGACCCTCAATGGATACGGGCTTTGGCCTACGGCAGCGACGAGGACGAGGCCCTTGGCATCGATCCACAGGCCCTGACGTTCGACCTCGGCGACGACCCTGTGGCCTTCGCGCGCAACCGCTTCGCGCTGGCGCAGGACCTCATCGACCGCACCGAACGACGCACGGCCACGCCCCTGGACGACGTGGACCGGCCACGCCGGGCCTTGGCGCACGCGTTGCGGGAATCGGCGCGGGGCGCACAGGTGCTGATCCGGCAAGTGGGCGGGGTGGTGATCCGCCGCCAGGGGCCCGAGGCCAAGGCCGATGCCATCGACCCATTGCCCGCCGCGCAGCAACGCGAGGCGCTTGCCCTGTTGCTGCAGAGTTGGCTGCGTCCGCAGCCCTTGCGCGTCCCTTCTGCGTTGATGCGCCGCCTGGGCCCGGACACGCTCGACTGGAGCCCCAGCGACTTCGGCTCGATCGGCAAGCCCGATGTGTCCATCGCCGAGCAGCAGCTGCAGGTTCAACGCTCGGTGCTGAACCAGTTGATGGCCGATGGCCTGGCCGAGAGGCTGCTGGACAACCGAGATCGCACGCAGGACCGCGAGGCGCGGCCGCTGCTGCCCGCCGAGCTGTTGCAGCGACTGCAGGAGGGCATCTGGTCGCCGGCTTCGATGGCCAATCCCAACGCAGCGAGCTGGCAACGCAACCTCCAACGCGAGCACACCCTGCGCCTGGCCGCATCGGTGTTGCGCCCGGCCAGCGCACGCGCCGACGTGCGCGCAGCCCAACGCACAGCTGCCCAAAGCCTGCTGAACCTGTTGCAGCAAGCGCCCGGCCCCACCGCAGAAGACCGTGCCCACCGGCAGGGGTGCATGGAGACGCTGCGCGCTGCGCTCTCGGCGCCGTTGGTGAAGCAAGGGCTGTGAGGGCAAAGCAAAGAATTGCCCTGGGGGCCGTGTCCCACTCCAGCAGCGCGACACCCAGCGCCAGACACCCGCCAAGGGGCCCACTGTCTGGGGAAATGCAAGCGGAACCCTTGGGAGCCGCCGCGTTGACATGACAATGGCAGGCTGAGCGCGCGACCATGGACCCCAACGAACTCCCCCACCTTTTCTCTGCCACCGGTCCCCTGGCCCGGGCGTTCGACGGCTACTGCGAACGCCGCGAGCAAATCGAGATGGCCCAAGCCGTGCAGGTCGCCATCCGCGACGCCAGCACCGTCGTGCTCGAAGCCGGCACCGGCGTCGGCAAGACGGCCGCCTACCTCGTGCCGGCCCTGGTCGAAGGCGGCAAGGTCATCGTCTCGACCGGCACCAAGGCCCTGCAGGACCAGCTCTTTCACCGCGACCTGCCCGCCGTGCGCGACGCCCTCGGCATCCCCGTCAAGGTGGCCCTGCTCAAGGGGCGCAGCAACTACCTGTGCTGGCACCACCTCGACCGCAGCAACCAGGACGCCACCTTGCTGGGCAGCAAACAAGAGGTGCGCGACCTCTCGGCCATCAACCGCTTTGCGCCGCTCAGCAGCACGGGCGACAAAGCCGAGTGCACCAGCGTGCCCGAACACGCCCCGATCTGGTCGCGCGTCACGTCCACGCGCGAGAACTGCCTGGGCAGCGACTGCCCCCGCTACGCCGACTGTTTCGTCGTCAAGGCGCGCCGCGAAGCCCAGGACGCCGACGTCGTCGTCGTCAACCACCACCTCTTCTTCGCCGACCTGATGCTGCGCGAAGAAGGCGTGCCCGAGCTGCTGCCCAACGCCCAGACCATCGTCTTCGACGAAGCCCACCAGTTGCCCGACACGGCCACGCTGTTCTTCGGCGAGACGGTGTCCACCGCGCAGGTGCTCGACCTGGTGCGCGACACGCTCGCCATCGGCCAGGCGCAGGCCCGCGACGCGGCCAAGTGGAACGACATCCTCGCACCGGTCGAGCGCGCGGCACGCGACCTGCGCCTGTGCTTCGGGCCGCAGTTGCAACGCCTGTCGCTGCCGCAACTCAGCCCCGACAACCTGCTCATGCCCACGCTGGCCGAGCTGCAGGACAAGCTGCTGGCCCTGCGCGAGGTGCTCGAAGAGGCGGCCCAGCGCGGCCCAGACCTCGCCAACCTGCACCGCCGCTGCAACGACCTGATTCAGCGCCTCAAGGCATGGGGTGCGCCTGAGCGCGCCCACGAGCCTGAGCTGTGCTGGATCGACGTGGCCAGCCATGGCGTGCAACTTCACCGCACACCCATCTCGGTGGCCGATGTGTTCCGCCGCCAGCGCCTCGGGCTCGATGCCTCATCGCCCAACGACGAGGCCGAATTCGTCGACGCGTTCGCCAAGGCCGAGACGACGGCATCAGCGGACGAAGTCAGCGACGACGACAACGAACAGGACCTGCAAGCGCTGATGTCTGGTCGAGCCGATGCCCCAGACACCGAGCAGGAAAAGCCACAAGCGCCCCCCCGCCGCGCCTGGGTTTTCACGTCGGCCACGCTCGCCGTCAAGAACGACTTCCGCCACTTCACCGAAGCGCTGGGCCTGGAAGACGCCGCCTGCGCCTCGTGGGCCAGCCCCTACGACTACCCCTCGCAGGCCATGCTGTACGTGCCCGCCGGCCTGCCGCTGCCCAACGACCCCACGCACACGGATGCCGTGGTGGACGCCGCCCTGCCACTCATCCGCGCCAACCGGGGTCGTGCCTTCGTGTTGTGCAC
>NZ_DCXA01000258.1:16132-18825 GCF_002328915.1 Aquabacterium sp. UBA2148 | reverse complement strand
CGCCCCTGCCACGCCGATCGCGCGCGTGCACACCGACACGCGCACCCTGCAGGCAGGCGACTGCTTCGTGGCCTTGCGTGGCGAGCGCTTCGATGCGCACGACTTCCTGCCCCAAGCGTCTGGCTCGGGCGCCGTGGCCGTGATCGGTCAGCGCGGCGTGGCCGAAAGCGGCCTGCCCGGGCTGACCGTGAGCGACACCCGTGCCGCCCTGAGCATGCTGGCCGCTGGCTGGCGCGCCCGCTTCGACATCCCGTTGGTGGGCGTGACGGGCAGCAACGGCAAGACCACGGTCACGCAGATGATCGCGTCCATCTTGCGCGCCTGGATGGCGGCGCAAGGCGACGCGAACGCCGCCCTGGCCACGCAAGGCAACTTCAACAACGACATCGGCGTGCCGCTGACGCTGCTGCGTCTGCGCGAGGGCCAGCACCGTTGCGCCGTGGTCGAGCTGGGCATGAACCACCCGGGCGAGATCGCGCAGCTGGCTGCGATTGCCGCGCCCACCGTGGGCCTGGTCAACAACGCCCAGCGCGAGCACCAGGAGTTCATGCACACGGTCGAGGCCGTGGCGCGTGAGAACGGCTCGGTGCTGCAGTCGCTGTCGCGCAATGGCGTGGCCGTGTTCCCGGCCGACGACGCGCACACCCCCATCTGGCGCGAGCTGGCCCAGGGCTGCCGTGTCATCGACTTCGGTGCGCCGGGCTCGGCCGCCGTCAGCGGCAGCGCCACCTGGCAGGCCGCCCCCACGCCTCACTGGCAGATCCGCCTGGTCACGCCACAAGGTGAGGCCGATGTGTCGCTGGCCATGGCCGGCCAACACAACGTGCGCAACGCGCTGGCCGCCACCGCTGCAGCCTTGGGCGCCGGCGTGCCGCTGGCCAGCATCGTCGCCGGCTTGCAGGCCTTCGAGCCCGTCAAGGGTCGCTCGCAGCTCAAGCAGGCCACGGTGCGCGGCCAGGCTGTCACGCTGGTGGACGATTCCTACAATGCCAACCCCGACTCCGTGCGCGCGGCCATCGACATGCTGGCCGACTTGCCCGGGCCCCACTGGCTGGTGCTTGGCGACATGGGCGAGGTGGGCAACCAGGGCCCTGCCTTCCACGAGGAGGTGGGCGCCCACGCCGTCGCACGCGGCATCGAACACATCTGGACGGCTGGCAGCCTGTGCGCCCACGCGGCGCAGGCCGTGCGCGCCAGCCAGGCCACCGCCACGAGCGGTGAGCCTGTCCAATCCCGTCATTTCGACAGCGCCGCCGACATCGCCTCGGCCCTGTCCCAGCCCGATGCCGCACCGCTTGCCGCATCCATCCTGGTCAAAGGTTCTCGCTTCATGAAGATGGAACAAGTCGTCGCCACCCTCACCGGAGCTGTCCATGCTGCTTAGTCTCGCGATGTGGCTGCAGGAGCTCCACCCCGACTGGGGCTTCCTGCGTGTCTTCCAGTACCTGACCTTCCGCTCTGTCATGGCGGCCATGACGGCGCTGGTCATCGGCCTGCTGCTGGGCCCTTACCTGATCCGCAAGCTCACCGAGCTCAAGATCGGCCAGCCCATCCGCGAGTACGCGATGGACACCCACCTCACCAAGCGCGGCACGCCCACCATGGGTGGCGCGTTGATCCTGCTGGCCATCGGCCTGTCGACGCTGCTGTGGTTCGACTGGGCCAACCGCTTCGTGTGGATCGTGATGATCGTGACCACCGGCTTTGGTCTGATCGGCTGGGTCGATGACTGGCGCAAGGTCGTCAACAAGGACCCGGAGGGCATGCCCTCGCGCGAGAAGTACTTCTGGCAGTCGATCATCGGCCTGATCGCCGCCATCTACCTCGCCTTCAGCGTGTCGGAGACCAACAACCTGCGTGTGGTCGAGCTGTTCTTCCGCTGGATCGCATCGGGCTTCAGCAACGACCTGCCGCCCAAAGCCGACCTGATCGTGCCCTTCTTCAAGACGGTGAGCTACCCGCTGGGCGTGTGGGGCTTCATGCTGTTGACCTACATCGTCATCGTGGGCACCAGCAACGCCGTGAACCTGACCGACGGGCTCGATGGCCTGGCCATCATGCCGGTGGTGATGGTGTCGGCCGCTTTGGGCATCTTCGCCTACGTGACCGGCAACGCCGTGTTCGCCAAATACCTGCTGCTGCCGCACATCCCCGGCGCGGGCGAGTTGCTGGTGTTCTGCGCGGCGATGTCGGGGGCGGGGCTGGCTTTCTTGTGGTTCAACGCCTACCCGGCGCAGGTGTTCATGGGCGACGTGGGCGCACTGGCACTCGGCGGCGCACTGGGCACCATCGCCGTCATCGTGCGCCAGGAAATCGTGCTGGCCTTCATGGGCGGCGTCTTCGTGCTCGAAGCGCTGTCGGTGATGCTGCAGGTGAGCTGGTTCAAGTACACCAAGCGCAAGTACGGCGAAGGCCGCCGCATCCTGCTGATGGCGCCGCTGCACCACCACTTTGAAAAATCCGGCTGGAAAGAGACGCAGGTCGTGGTCCGGTTCTGGATCATCACCATGCTGCTGTGCCTGATCGGCCTGTCCACCCTCAAGCTGCGCTGACGCGGCGTCGAACAAGACCATGCACCACCTTCGCAACCTCACCGTGCTGATCCTGGGTCTGGGTGACTCGGGCCTGGCCATGGCGCGCTGGTGCGCCCGGTGCGGCGCGAGCGTGCGCGTGGCCGACACCCGGGCCAACCC
>NZ_DCXA01000258.1:14789-16088 GCF_002328915.1 Aquabacterium sp. UBA2148 | reverse complement strand
CGGGCCAACCCGCCGCAGGCCGCCACGCTGGCCGCCGACGTGCCGGGCGCCACGCTGCATCAGGGCCTGGATCCATCGCTGCTCGAAGGCGTGAACCTGCTGTTCAAGAGCCCGGGCCTGATGCCTGCCTCGCCCGAGGTGGCGCCCATCCTGGCCCGAGCAGACGAGCTGAGCATCTCGGTGCGCGGCGAGCTCTCGCTGTTCGCCTCGGCCCTGGCCGACCTCAAGGTGGACCTGGGCTATGCGCCCAAGGTGGTGGCCATCACCGGCACCAATGGAAAGACGACCACCACCTCGCTGACAGCCAAGCTCATCGAGCGTGCCGGCCTGCGCGTGGGCCTGGCCGGCAACATCGGCCCGACGCTGCTGGACACCCTGCGGACCGCACTGGAGCAAGAGCCCACTCGGCTGGCCGCGCCAGAAGGCGCCGAGGCGCAGGCCGCCCCCGGTGAAGCCGATGCCGTGCTGCCCGAAGAGGTCGGCGTGTCAAACGATGCGGTGACCGAGCCTGGCGACGTGCTGCCCGAGGCGGGTGAAGCAGCCCGCTCAGAAGTGGCCTTGCCCGAAACGGCGCTGGCTGCCAACCTGGACGGCGTGAGCGTCGCAAACGCCGAAGTCGATGCGCCCGCCGAAGCGGACGCCACCGAGCCGCAGGCCCCCGTCGCGCTGAGCGACGATGCGGATGCAGCGCCCATCGAGCTGACCCCGCCACCGCCTGCCGCACCGGTGTTCGAGGTCTTACCCGACGCCTGGGTGCTCGAGCTCTCCAGCTTCCAGCTCGATGGCGTCAGCAACTTCCACCCTGACGCGGCGGTGGTGCTCAACATCAGCCAGGACCACCTGGACTGGCACGGCAGCATGGCTGCTTACGCCGAGGCCAAATCCCGCATCCACGGCAAGACCGGCGTGATGGTCATCAACCGCGACGAGCCGCTGGCCGAGGCCATGGTACCGCCGCCCGAGGTGATCAAGTCGGGCGTGCGCGGGCGGCCAGCCAAGGTCGTGCATCGCAACGTCGTTCGCTTTGGCCTGGACGCCCCGCGCGCACCCGGTGACTTCGGCCTGGTGGTCGAGTCGGGCATGGCCTGGCTGGTGCGCGCCCGCGAGGCCGACCCCACGCTCAAGCTGGCCAAGGGCGAACAGCACGAGATCGTGCTGCAGCGCCTGATGCCGGCCGATGCGCTGCGCATCCGCGGTCGCCACAACGCCTCGAATGCCCTGGCTGCTTTGGCTTTGGCCACGTCGGTGGGTTGCCCGCTGGCGCCCATGCTGCACGGCTTGCGCGAGTACCGTGGCGAG
>NZ_DCXA01000258.1:7036-14711 GCF_002328915.1 Aquabacterium sp. UBA2148 | reverse complement strand
CGAGCCGCACCGTGTTGAGCATGTGCTCACGCTGCGGGGCGTGGACGCCATCGACGACAGCAAGGGCACCAACGTGGGCGCCACCGTGGCCGCGTTGCTGGGCCTGGGCGCCGACCTGTCGCCCGGCAAGCTCTGCCTGATCCTGGGTGGCGACGGCAAGGGCCAGGACTTCGCGCCGCTGCGCGAGCCAGTGGGCCGCTTCACGCGCGCCGTGGCCCTGATCGGCCGCGATGCCGAGGCCATCGGTGCCGTGCTGCAGGGCATCCAGACGCCTTCAGGCGACGACATCCTCATCCAGCGCTTTGACACGCTGCAAGACGCCACCCGCTGGGCCTGGGAGCAGGGCCGCGAAGGCGATGCCGTGCTGCTGAGCCCGGCCTGCGCCAGCCTGGACATGTTCCGCAACTACGCCCACCGCGCCGAGGTCTTTGTTCAGACCCTGCAGGCCCTGGCCAACGATCTGGGGGAGGTCGCATGAGCGTTGCCGCCGATCGCACCCAGTCGCCATCGATGATGGACCGACTCAAGGCCTTGCTCAAACTGCAGCGCGGCGAAGGCCACGAAGGCGGCCCGCTGCCGGTGCGCGACTTCGTCAACATCAGCTCCGCCCAGCCCTCGCGCGTGATGGGCTTCGACCAGCCGCTGTTGTGGGTGGTCGTGTCGCTGCTGCTGACCGGCTTGATCATGGTCTATTCGGCCACCATCGCCTTGCCCGACAGCCCACGCTTTGCCAATTACGCGCCCACGCACTTCTTCCAGCGCCACATCATCTCCATCCTGATGGCGATCTCGGTGTCGGCTGTGGTCACGCAGATCCCGATGAGCACCTGGGAGAAGCTGGCGCCCTGGTTGTTCGTGCTTTCACTGATCCTGCTGATCCTGGTGCTGATCCCGCACGTGGGCAAGGTGGTCTATGGCGCGCGCCGCTGGCTGCCGCTGGGCTTCATGAACTTCCAGCCCTCCGAGCTGGCCAAGCTGGCCATCGTGCTCTACGCCTCCGACTACATGGTGCGCAAGATGGACGTCAAGGAGCACTTCTTCCGCGCCGTCACGCCGATGGCTGTGGCCGTGGGCGTTGTCGGCCTGCTGCTGCTGGCCGAGCCCGACATGGGCGCCTTCATGGTGATCGCTTCCATCGCCATGGCCATCCTGTTCCTGGGTGGTGTCAACGGCAAGATGTTCACGCTGATCACGGCGGTGCTGCTGGGCGCCTTCATGCTGATGATCTCGCTCAGCCCCTGGCGGCGCGAGCGCATCTTCGCCTACCTCGACCCATGGGACGAGAAGAACGCCCTGGGCAAGGCCTACCAGCTCACGCACTCCCTGATCGCCTTCGGCCGTGGCGAGATCTTCGGCGAAGGCCTGGGCTCCAGCGTCGAGAAGCTGCACTACCTGCCCGAGGCCCACACCGACTTCCTCCTGGCGGTCATCGGCGAAGAGCTCGGTTTCATCGGCGTGGCCGCCGTGGTGCTGGCCTTCTTTTGGGTCGTGGTGCGCCTGTTCAACATCGGCCGTCAGGCCATCGCGCTCGACCGCGTCTTCGCCGGCCTCGTGGCCCAGGGCGTCGCCGTGTGGCTGGGCGCGCAAGGCTTCATCAACATGGGCGTGAACCTGGGCGTGTTGCCCACCAAGGGCCTGACGCTGCCGCTGATGAGCTTTGGCGGCTCGGGCATCTTGCTCAACTGCATCGCGCTGGCGATTTGCCTCCGCGTGGACATGGAAAACAGGCAACTCATGAGGGGAGGCCGAGCATGAGCACGCCCCCTCGTCACCTTGTCATCATGGCCGCTGGCACTGGCGGCCACATCATGCCCGGCCTGGCTGTGGCCGATGAAATGAAGCGCCGTGGCTGGACGGTGAGCTGGCTGGGCACCGAAGGCGGCATGGAAAACCGCCTGGTGCCGCCCACCGGCATCGAGCTCGACGCCATCGCCTTCAATGGCCTGCGCGGCAAGTCGCTGAAAGACACGCTGTTCGGCGGCGTGCGCCTGCTCAAGGCCTTTGTTGATTGCTACAAGATCCTGTCCAGGCGCCAGGCCGACGCCGTGCTCGGCATGGGTGGCTACGTGTGCTTCCCTGGCGGGGTCATGAGCGCTGCCCGCCTGCTGCCGCTGGTCATGGTCAACGCCGACGCGGCCATGCTGCTGAGCAACAAGGCCCTGCTGCCCATCACCGACGTGCTGGCCTGCGGCTTCGACGGCCCGGCCGCCCAGCACAAGGTCTCGCGCGTGACGGGCAACCCCGTGCGCGCCGAGATCGAAACCATCGCAGAGCCAGCGCAACGCTTCGAAGGCCGCAGCGGCCCGCTCAAGGTGTTGGTGGTCGGTGGCAGCCTGGGCGCCAAGGTGCTCAACGAGACGGTGCCCCAGGCCCTGGCCCGCATCGCGCCTGAGCAGCGCCCGCGCATCACGCACCAGACGGGCATGGCCAACTTCGAAGCCGTCAAGGCCGAGTACGCCAAGGCCGGGCTCGATGTGCAGCGCGACGTCGAGCTGCTGCCCTTCATCAACAACATGGCGCAGCGCCTGGCCGATTGCGACCTGATCGTCTGCCGCGCGGGTGCCATCACGGTCAGCGAGCTCTGCGCCGCGGGCGTGCCCAGCGTGCTGATCCCGCTGGTGGTCTCGACCACCGCCCACCAGCGCGACAACGCCGAGTTCATGGCCCAGCACCAGGCCGCCATCCACCTGCCACAGGCCGAGCTCAACGCCGACACGCTGGCGCGCCAGCTGCAATCGCTGCAACGCGACCAATTGCTGACCATGGCCAAGCGCGCGCGCGGTCTCGCCCGTCACCAGTCCGCTGCCGCGGTGGCCGATGCCATCGAGCAGCTCGTTCAACCTTCCAAACAAAAGGCGTCGGCATGAAGCACGCCGTCAAGCACATCCATTTCGTGGGCATCGGGGGCGCCGGCATGAGCGGCATCGCCGAAATCCTGCACAACCTCGGCTACACCGTATCGGGCTCCGACCAGTCCGACAGCGCCACCTCGCGCCGCCTGGCCTCGCTGGGCATCGACGTGAAGTTGGGACACGAGGCCGCGCACATCGAAGGCGCCGAAGCAGTGGTCACCTCGACCGCCGTCAAGGGCGACAACCCAGAGGTCATCGCCGCTCGCGCCAGGCGCATCCCCGTGGTGCCGCGCGCCGTCATGCTCGCCGAGCTGATGCGCCTGCGCCGGGGCATCGCCATCGCCGGCACGCACGGCAAAACGACCACCACCTCGCTGGTCACGGCCATCCTGGCCGAAGCCGGTGTGGACCCGACCTTCGTCATCGGCGGCAAGCTCAACAGTGCCGGCGCCAACTCGGCGCTGGGCAAGGGCGAGTACATCGTGGTCGAGGCAGACGAATCGGATGCCTCTTTCCTGAACCTGCTGCCCATCCTGTCGGTCGTCACCAACATCGACGCCGACCACATGGACACCTACGGGCACGACTTCGCCAAGCTCAAACAGGCCTTCGTCGACTTCCTGCACCGCATGCCCTTCTACGGCGCGTCGATCCTGTGCATCGACGACCCGGGTGTGCGCAGCATCGTGCCGCTGATCTCGCGCCCCGTCATCACCTACGGTTTCGGCGAAGACGCTCAGGTGCGCGCGGTCGATGTCGAGGCCCTGCCGGGCGGTCAGATGCGCTTCACCGTGCAGCGCCGCAATGGCACGGTCATGCCCGATTTGCCCATCACCTTGAACCTGCCGGGGCGTCACAACGTGCTCAACGCGCTGGCTGCCATCGCCGTGGCCACCGAGATCGAGCTTGAAGACGAGCCGATGGCCAAAGCCCTGGCCGCTTTCTCTGGCGTGGGCCGGCGCTTTCAGCGCCACGGAGAGTTCGCCACCGCCGACGGCGGCACCTTCACCGTCATCGACGACTATGGTCACCACCCGGTCGAGATGGCTGCGGTCATCAGCGCGGCGCGCGGTGCCTTCCCCGGCCAGCGCCTGGTGCTGGCCTTCCAGCCGCACCGCTACACCCGCACCCGCGACTGCTTCGAAGACTTCGTCAAGGTGCTGGGCACCGCCGATGCCGTGTTGCTGACCGAGGTCTACGCGGCCGGCGAAGCGCCCATCGTGGCCGCCGACGGCCGCGCCCTGACGCGGGCCGTGCGCGTGGCTGGCAAGGTCGAGCCGCTGTTCGTGGACGAAGTGAGCGAGTTGCCGCAGGCCATCGTCGACAACGCCAAGGGTGGCGACGTCGTCATCTGCATGGGCGCCGGCTCCATCGGCACCGTGGCGGCCAAGGTCGCTGAACTCAAGAAAGGCCACTGAGATGAGCCAGAACCTGTTGAAACCCTTGTCCATTGATCCGAAGTCGCTCGGCCGCGTGGCCGTGCTGTTCGGTGGCACGTCGGCCGAGCGCGACGTCTCCATCATGTCGGGCACCGGCGTGCTCAAGGCCCTGCAGTCGCAAGGCGTGGAGGCCTTTGCCTTCGACCCCGCCGAGCGCCCGCTGCAAGAGCTCAAGGCCGAAGGCGTGGACCGCTGCTTCATCGCCCTGCATGGCCGTGGTGGCGAAGACGGCACCGTGCAAGGCGCGCTCGAGCTGCTGGGCATCCCCTACACCGGCTCGGGCGTGATGGCTTCGAGCATCGCCATGGACAAGGTCATGACCAAGCGCATCTGGCGCTTCGAAGGCCTGCCCACGCCGGACTGGCGCATCGTCGCCAGCGCCGCCGAGTGCGAACAGGCCCTGGCGGTGCTGGGCGCGCCCATGATCGTCAAGCCCGCCCGCGAAGGCTCGTCCATCGGCCTGACCAAGGTGACCGACGTCGCCCAGTGCGCCGCCGCCTACGCCGCAGCCGCCCAGCACGACCCGGAAGTGTTGTGCGAGCAGTTCATCGAAGGCGAAGAGACCACCTGCCCGGTGCTCATCGTCGAAGGCGAGGCCCAGGCCCTGCCGGTGATCCGCATCGTGGCCCCGGGCGGCAACTACGACTACCAGAACAAGTACTTCACCGACGAGGTCAAGTACCTGTGCCCCAGCGAGCTGGACGTGGCCGAAGAAGCCGAGATCCAGCGCGAGGTGGTGCGCGCCTTCAAGACCCTGGGCTGCCGTGGCTGGGCCCGCGCCGACGTGATGATCCGCCGCAGCGACCGCCAGCCCTTCCTGCTGGAGATCAACACCTCGCCGGGCATGACCGGCCACTCCCTGGTGCCCATGTCTGCCAAGGTGGCGGGCCTGAGCTACGAGCAACTTTGCGTGCACCTGCTGGCCTCGGCCACGCTGGACCGCAACGCCTGACCCCGGCCGAGACACCGCAAGCAAGCCATGCAAGCCGCCGCCGCCCTCCACCTGCCGCAAGAAGCCAGCGAAGCGTCGCAAGACGTGCGCTGGATGAACGTGGCCACCGCCTGGTTGGTGGTGGTGGGGCTGTGCCTGCTGGCGGCGGCCGGCCTGCAGCGCATCGGGCGCCTGCCTTTCTTCAACCTCACCGAGGTCAAGCTCGAGGGCGATCTGGTTCGCAACAACATCGCCACCGTGCGTGCGCACATCGTGCCGCGCCTGGAGGGTGGTTACTTCATGCTCGACCTGCAGAAAGGCCGCGAGGTCTTCGAGGCCGTGCCCTGGGTTCGCCAGGCCGTGGTGCGCCGCGTGTGGCCCAACGAGCTGCGCGTGCAACTCGAAGAGCACCGCCCCGCCGCCCACTGGCAGCACGAAGACCGCGACGACCAATTGGTCAACACCTTCGGCGAAGTCTTCGAGGCCAACCCGGGCGACGTCGAGGACGACCACCTGCCCGTGTTGCTGGCCCCGGCCAACCCCGCACCCGGCCTCTCGGCCACGATGCTGGAGATGCTGCACACGCTGCAAAAGGCGCTGGGGCCACTGGGCGACATCGAGCGGCTCAAGCTCACCGACCGTGGCTCCTGGAGCGTCGAACTCGACACCGACGCCCAGATCATGCTGGGCCGGGGCAGCGTTGAAGAGGTGGCCGAGAGGGCCCGCCGCTTCGTGCGCACCCTGCCTGAACTGCAACGCCATTACCCGGACCCGCTGGCCTACGCCGACCTGCGTTACCCGGAGGCCTATGCCGTCCGACTGCGTGGCACGACCACGTTGCTGGAAGACCCGAAGAAACCAGGTGTGGTGCGCAAGCCAAGTGCTGGCGTTACCCGTTCCCTGAATCCGAATATCAATCGATAATTTCGTCACACACCATGGCCAAGGAATACAAGGATCTGGTAGTTGGACTCGACATCGGTACCGCCAAAGTGATGGCGGTCGTTGCCGAAGTCCTTCCGGGTGGCGACCTCCGGCTCGCCGGCCTCGGTGTCGCTCCCTCTCACGGTTTGAAGCGCGGTGTGGTCGTCAACATCGACGCCACCGTGCAGTCGATTCAGCAGGCGCTCAAAGAAGCCGAGCTGATGGCCGACTGCAAGATCAACCGCGTCTGGACCGGCATCACCGGCAGCCACATCCGCGGCCAGAACTCCACCGGCATGGTCATCGTGCGTGACAAGGAAGTCGCGCCGCTGGATGTGCAGCGCGTGGTGGAAACGGCCAAAGCCATCAACATCCCCAACGACCAGCGCCTGCTGCTGGTCGAGCCGCAAGAATTCATCATCGACGGCCACGAGGTCAAAGAGCCCATCGGCATGAGCGGTGGGCGCCTCGAAGTCAAGGTCCACATCGTGACGGGTGCGCAAAGCGCCGCCGAGAACATCGTCAAGTGCGTGCGCCGCTGTGGCCTCGAAGCCGAGCAGCTGGTGCTCAACCCCAGCGCCTCGTCGGCCGCTGTGCTGACCGAAGACGAAAAGTCGCTGGGTGTGGCCATGGTCGACATCGGCGCTGGCACCACCGACGTGTCCATCTTCACCGACGGCTCGGTGCGTCACACGGCGGTCATCCCCATCGCCGGTGACCTGATCACCAGCGACATCGCCATGGCGCTGCGCACGCCCACCAAGGACGCCGAAGACATCAAGGTGGACTTCGGTGTGGCCAAGCAACTGCTGGCCGACCCGAACGAACACGTCGAGGTGCCCGGCCTGGGCGACCGCGCGCCGCGCATGCTCTCGCGCCAGGCACTGGCCGGCGTGATCGAGCCGCGCGTCGAAGAGATCTTCTCGCTGGTCCACCAGGTGATCCGCGAGTCGGGGTACGAAGAACTGCTGTCCTCGGGGATCGTTCTGACCGGCGGCTCGGCCGTGATGCCGGGCATGGTCGAACTCGCCGAAGACATTTTCTTGAAGCCGGTGCGCAAGGGCACGCCCTTGTACTCCGGCGCACTGCACGACATGGTGGCCAGCCCGCGCTCGGCCACCGTCATGGGCTTGCTCGAAGAGGCAAGACTCGCGCGCATGCGCGGGATGAAGGCGGCGCAACAGGCAGGGTCGGTTCAGTCCCTGTTCGGTCGCGTGCGCGATTGGTTCGTGGGGAACTTCTGACCTTCAACAAAGAAGACACCCACCTGAGTAATTCAATTGGCAACTGCTTGAGACAAAGAGAGGTCTGACATGGCAATCGAAATGATCGAATCCTTCGACATGGGCACCCAAATCAAGGTGATCGGCGTGGGCGGTGGCGGCGGCAACGCCGTCGAGCACATGATCGCCGAGGGCGTTCAAGGTGTGCAGTTCATCTGCGCCAACACCGACCAGCAAGCGCTCAACCGCTCCAGCGCCGAGCTGCAGCTGCAGCTGGGCAACTCGGGCCTGGGCGCTGGCGCCAAG
>NZ_DCXA01000258.1:0-6944 GCF_002328915.1 Aquabacterium sp. UBA2148 | reverse complement strand
GCCAAGCCTGAAGCCGGTCGCGCCGCCGCCGAAGAAG
Organism: Aquabacterium sp. UBA2148; assembly: GCF_002328915.1. Classification (NCBI taxonomy): domain Bacteria; kingdom Pseudomonadati; phylum Pseudomonadota; class Betaproteobacteria; order Burkholderiales; family Sphaerotilaceae; genus Aquabacterium; species Aquabacterium sp. UBA2148. The sequence continues at coordinate 6,907 of NZ_DCXA01000258.1, read as the reverse complement.
CCGTGGACCAGATCCGCTCCTCGCTCGAAGGCGCGCACATGGTGTTCATCACCGCCGGCATGGGCGGTGGCACCGGCACCGGCGCCGCGCCGGTGATCGCTCGCGTCGCCAAGGAAATGGGCATCCTGACCGTGGGCGTGGTGACCAAGCCCTTCGAGTTCGAAGGCAACCGCCGCCTCAAGCAAGCCGATGCCGGCCTGGCTGAGCTGGAAGCCAACGTCGACTCGCTGATCGTCGTGCTCAACGAGAAGCTGCTGGAAGTGCTGGGTGACGACGTGACCCAGGAAGAAGCCTTCGCCAAGGCCAACGACGTGCTCAAGAACGCCGTGGGCGGCATCTCCGACATCATCCACATCCCGGGCCTCGTCAACGTCGACTTCGAAGACGTCAAGACCGTGATGAGCGAGCCTGGCAAGGCCATGATGGGCACCGCCACCGCCGGCGGCCCGGACCGCGCCACCAAGGCCGCCGAAGCCGCCGTGGCCTGCCCGCTGCTCGAAGGCATCGACCTGTCGGGCGCGCGTGGCGTGCTGGTGCTGATCGCTGCCGGCAAGGCCAACTTCAAGCTGAGCGAATCGCGCAACGCGATGAACACCATCCGCCGCTACGCCGCCGAAGACGCCCACGTCATCTACGGCACGGCCTACGACGAAAGCCTGGGTGACCAGCTGCGCGTGACCGTGATCGCCACCGGCCTGTGCGGCTCCAAGCGCCAGCAGGCCCCGATGACCGTGGTGCACAGCGCCCCGCAGGTGTTCGCCCGCACCGGCACCGACAACATCCCGGTGCTGACCCAGCCGGTTGGCCACGCTGCCCTGCACGGTGGCCCCGCCATGGGCCACAGCAACGACTTCAGCGGCATGAACACGCCCAGCGTCTGGCGCTCGGGCCGCACGCAAGCGGCTGCCAAGGTCGATGCCCTGGCCAGCAACGGCATGGACGAGATCGAGATCCCGGCCTTCCTGCGCAAGCAGGCCGACTGACGTTCTCTGACCTGTCTCTTGCCTGAAACGGCGATGCGGTTTGCCTGCCGCGTCGCCGTCTGAAACCTCTCTCTCTTTGATCCCCCCGCCCCACGTGGACGGGGGGCTTTTTGCATTGGGATAGAGTGCTCGCATGAAGCGCGCCCTCGATGAAGACACCCCATGCCCCTGGCTTGAGCGATCGGCTCGCTGGGCGGTCATCGGTGTGTGCGCTTTGCTCGTGTCCGCTTGCAGCATCCTGCAGGCCGTTTACGAGCAGGCCCCCCGTTACGTGCAGTGGCGCACGAACGTGGCGCACCACTTCACCGAAGACCAATACGAACTGGCTCGCACCGGCATCCGGCGTTGGTTCGAATGGCACCGCCGTGAGCAGATGCCCCAGGTTGCTCGCCTGCTGCAGCAGGCTGCGCTGGACGTGCGAGGCCCGATCACCCCTGAGCTGGCTTGCGAGCGGCGCGACGCCTACCTGGCCATGAGCAAACAGGCCTTTGCTGCGGCCACGCCGCTGGCGGCCGCCGTCATGGTTCACCTGGGCCCGCCTCAGGTCAGTCGCGTGCAAGCCTTCTTCGAAGACCTCAACGAAGGCCAGCGAGAAAAGTACATCGCGGACGACCCACGCGAGCAGGCCGGATTGGCCGTGGACTTCATCGAGGAGTGGGGCGGCCTGGTGTATGGCGACTTCAGCGACGCGCAACGCGAGCACCTGGTGCGCCGGGTCATGGAGCTGCCTTTCAGCGCCCGCACGGTGCTGCAGGAGCTGCAGCGTTTTCAGGGGCGTTACGTGCAGCTGCTGCGGGACACGCAAGCCCAGAAGCTGAGCACCGAGCAGGTCAGCCAGCGCTTGCTGGCCATCTTGCTCGATGGCGTCGATCCGCAGGAGCCCGATCGCAAGGCGCAGATGCAGCGCTGGGTCAGGGCCGGTTGCGCCTTCGCCGCCGACCTGCAGGCCCAGACCACCCCCGCCCAGCGCGAGCGCGCCGAGCGCACGCTCATGGGTTGGCGCGAGGATGTTCAGGAGATCCTTGGACAGCGCTAGCGCTGGTGCCTGCGCGGGTGCCGGCAAGCGCACCGCCCCGGCAGCAGGCACTCACCTCACTTCAGCTCGGCCGACGATTTGCCCAGCAAGCGCCGCGCGATGATCAGCAGCTGGATCTGCTGCGTGCCCTCGAAGATGTCGAGGATCTTGGCGTCGCGGGCCCACTTCTCCAGCATCGAGACCTCGCTGTAGCCCACCGCGCCAGCCAGCTCCACGCACTTGAGCGCGATGTCGACGCAGGTGCGCCCTGCCTTGGCCTTGGCCATCGAGGCCTCCAGCGAATTGGGCCGACCGTTGTCAGCCATCCAGGCGGCCTGCAGCGTCAGCAGGCGAGCTGCGGCGTGGTCGGCGCGCAGGCGCACCAGTTCGGCCACGGCGCTGGGCTGGCGGTGCAGAGGGCGATCGGCGTCCAGCGAAAGGCCGGCTTCGGCCAGCAGGGGCGTGATCTCGTCGAGGCAGGCCTGGGCCAGGCCCACCGCCATGGCGGCCACCAGCGGGCGCGTGTTGTCGAAGGTCTGCATGACCCCGGCGAAGCTCTTTTCGGGCTGGATCTCGGGGTCGCCCAGCAGGTTGGCCTTGGGCACGCGGCAGTCCTTGAGCACGAAGGCGACCGTGTCGCTGGCGCGGATGCCCAGCTTGTGCTCCAGGCGCGCCAGCTCGAAGCCCGGCGTGCCCTTTTCGACCACGAAGGACTTGATGGCCGCGCGGCCCAGGCTGCGATCGAGCGTGGCCCACACCACCACCAGGTCGGCGCGGTCGCCGGAGGTGACGTAGATCTTCTCGCCGTTGAGCACGTAGTGGTCGCCGTCGAGCCGCGCCGAGGTGCGGATGGCGGCCGAGTCGGAGCCACAGCCGGGCTCGGTGATGGCCATGGCGGCCCAGCGGCCCTTGAAGCGCGCAAGCTGCTCTTCGTTGGCCACGGAGGCGATGGCCGCGTTGCCCAGGCCCTGCCCCGGCATGGCCAGCAGCAGGCCGACGTCGCCCCAGCACAGCTCCATGATGCCCAGGCAGGTCGAGAGGTTGCTGCCGTTGGCGTTGTCGTTGGGGTTGCGCTCACCGCTGCGGCGCACGCCTGCGGCGCCCGCGCCGTTCTCGCCCAGGGCCGCGTTCATGCCGTGGATGGCGGCGGCGACCATGTCGAGCTCCACGGGGCGGGCGTGTTCGGCGCGGTCGTATTGGCGCGAGATGGGGCGAAACACCTGGCGGGCGACCTCGCGGGCCTGCATGACCAGGGGGGCGAACTTCTTGGGGGTGTCGAGGTGGATCATGGGATGAGCTTTCGAATCAGGTGGTGGCGGGCGAAGGTGTGATCAGGGGCCATGGGCCTCACAGCAACAGCCCACCTTCCATCAGCGCCACGGCACGCAGGTCGCGGTACCAACGCTCGACCGGGTACTCCTTGACGAAGCCGTGGCCGCCCAGCAGCTGCACGCCGTCGCTGCCGATCTGCATGCCCTTGTCGGCGCACAGGCGGCGCGCCAGCGTCACGGCGTCGGCGAAAGCGGCCAGGCCATCGGGGGCGTCGTGGCGATCGGCCAGCTCGGCGGCGCGCCAGGTCAGCAGGCGCATGCCCTGCAGCTCGATGGCCACGTTCGAGACGGCAAAAGCCACCGACTGCCGGTGGCTGATGGGTTCGCCAAAGGCCTGGCGCTCGTTGACGTAAGGCACCAGCAGGTCGAGCACGGCCTGTGCGCAGCCCACGCTGAGCGCGCACCACGCCAGCCGACCGAGCTGGATGCATTCGCGGTAGGCATCGGGCTGGTCGGCGCCCAAGCGGGCCTCGGCGCTCAGTTTGACCTGGTCGAGCCGCAGGCGGCCGGGGGCGGCGCTGCGCAGGCCCATCGTCGGCTCGGGGGCGTGGCTCAGGCCGGGCGTGTTGGCCTCGACCACGAAGAGCTGGGGCCCGTGTCCGGGTACGTCTGCGGCGATCACGAAAAGCTCTGCGCGGGCCACGCCGGGCACCATGCACTTTTCGCCGGTGAGCACGTAGCCACCGTCGGGCGTCGGCTCGGCGCGGGTGCGCAGGCTCATGGGGTCGAACAAGGGCGTGGGCTCCATCAGCGCCAGGGCCGCCGGTGGTGGGTGCTCGCCCGCGAAGGCGCCCAGGTAGGTGGCCTGTTGCGAGGCGCTGCCCCAGCGCAGCAGGGCCTGGCTCACGGCTGCGGGGGCCAGGCAAGCCCAGGCCATGCCGAGGTCGCCGTGGGCCAGTTGCTCGGCGATCAGCGCCTGGGTCAGCACCTCGTGGGTGTCGCCGGCGCCGCCGAGTTCATCGGGCACCGACAGGGCCGCCACGCCGAGCTCTGCGAAAGCCTGCAAGAGCTGAGGCGACACGCCACCCTCTGCATCGGCTTGCTGGGCCTGCGGGCGCAGCTGCTCGTCGGCGAAGGCGCGCATGGCGTCCATCATCATCGTCTGGTCTTCGCTCGGGTTCAGGTCGAAGAGGTCGGTCGCGGCGCGCCGGGCGGGGCGGCTGGCCCCTGAGAGCCGCTGCACCGCCTTGAAGCCGCGCGTGGCCGTGGTGATCGACTGGAAACCCAGGCGGGTGCCTTCGTAGATCAGTCGCTGGGTCGGGCCACGCAGGCCCGAGGCCTCGAGTTGCGGCGAGGCCGCGATCTTGCGCAAGGCACGCAGGCCGATGCGAACGAGTTGGCTCATGGTGTGGTCTCCAGTTGGGGGCCAAGGCGGCAGTGGGTCATTCGAACTTGAAGTGGCCTGCTTCGATCGCGGCCTGCGCATCGGCGCTCAGGGGCACATAGCCCTGCGGGCTCAGCACCCAGATGGGCTCGCCCGCGTCGTTGGGCAAGAAGCCCTCGCGCTTGAGCTCGACCTTGCGGTGCTTGAAGGTGCTGGTCAATTCGTGCTGGCGGCGCAGGCGCAGGAACAGGGGCACGGCGTAGCGCGGCAAGGCCTGCCTCAGGCCCTGCATCAGGCCCGCGCCATCCAGGTCGGTGGCCTCACCACTGAGCAGCAGGGCCGCCATGCCGGCGCGGCCGTCGGTGTTGGGCAGCTGCACGCCGTAGACCACCGCTTCTTCGATGCCGGCTTGGGCGCACAAGGCGGCCTCGACCTCGGTGGTGGCCACGTTCTCGCCCTTCCAGCGGAAGGTGTCGCCCACGCGGTCGATGAACTGGATGTGGCCGAAGCCCTGGTCCCGCACGAGGTCGCCCGAATTGAACCAGGCGTCACCACGCCGCAAGACATCGCGCAGCACCTTCGAGGCGGTGGCGCGTTCGTCGGTGTAGCCGTCCATCGGGGCTTTGTCGGTGATCTCGGTCAGCAGCAGTCCGACCTGGCCTTTTTCAACCCGGCGCATCAGCCCCTGGGGGCCTTCGCGCACCGGGGTTTCTTCGGCCACGTCGAAGGCGACGATGGCGTGGGACAGGGGGCACATGCCGGCGCTGCCAGGCAGGTTCAGGGCGTTGACGAAGGCGAGGTTGCACTCGCTGGCGGCGTAGAACTCGGCGATGTGTTCGATGGCAAAACGTTGCTGGAAGGCGCCCCAGATGTCCGGGCGCAGGCCGTTGCCGATGATGGCGCGAACACCGTGCTGCGCGTCATCGGCCCGGGGCGCCTGGTTGAGCAGGTAGCGGCACAGCTCGCCGATGTACGAGAAGGCCGTGGCGCGGTGGCGGCGGATGTCTTGCCAGAAGCCCGAAGCGCTGAACTTGCGCCCCAGTGCCAGGCAGGCTCCCGCACCGACGGTGGCGCCCCAGGACACGGTCAGCGCGTTGTTGTGGTGCAGCGGCAGGGCGCAGTACAGCACGTCGTCCTGGCGCAGGCGCAGGCCCAGCTCGCCCATGCCCAGCATGCAGCGATGCCAGCGGTAGTGACTCATCACCGAGGCCTTGGGCAAGCCGGTCGAGCCCGAGGTGAAGATGTGAAAGCAGGGCTGGCTCAGCGCGATGGCGGCGGTCTCGGGCAGGTTGGTGTCGGGCGCTTGCGCACAGGCGTGCTGCAGGTGGGGCCAGCCATCGGGCGGTGGTGCCTGGCCGTCCCACCACCAGTCGATGTCCAGCTCGGCCAAGGTCGCCTGGGGCAGCGAGCGCACGACCGCTTCGCATTCCTGGCCCACCAGCACGATGCGGGGGCGGCTCAGGCGCAGGCTGTGTGCCTGGGCCTCGTCACGCAGGTGGTGGTTGAGCAGGGTGGCGATGCCGCCCAGCTTGACGATGCCCAGCGCAAAGGCGATGACCTCGGGGCGGTTCTCCATCAGGATGCCAACGGCCTGCCCGGATCGCAGGCCGGATCGCTTGAGGCTGTGCGCCACGCGGTTGGCCCAGGCGTTGAGCTCGCCATAGGTCCAGCTGCGGTCCTCGAATCGCAGGGCGATGCGCTGGGGGTGGCGGCTGGCACGGACCTCGAAGGTGCGCCCGATCGAGCCCAGCTGCTGCGGTCGCAGCCAGGCCAGGCGCACCAGGCCGGGCAACAGCCTGGGCAGCTCTGGGGTGAGGCGCAACACGGCTCGCGCCCAGTCTGCCCAGGAGATGGGGCCTGTGGCGGCGGTGGGTTCTGGTGACAGGGAAGGGGCGGCGGCTCGGGTCACGTCTTGGCTGCACCTCGGTGAAGGGGAAAGACTGTCGATCATCCGCATGCTGCGGGCTGGCGCAGGGGGGCGGTTGCGTCACCGGGGGCGCGAGCAAGACAAACTGGGGTCGCCCGCTCGCTGTGCTGGCCTTGGGGCTCAGGGTCAGCCCTTGGGTGGCCATGCGGCGGCGATGGCTTGGGTGCGCGCCTGCTGGATGACGCGGCCGATGTCCTTGCCTTGCTTGCCCTGAGCCATCGCCGCAGCCGACAGCTCGCTGGTGTCGACCGACAGGGCCGCTTGCAGGGCTCGACGCAGGCGCTCGGCCTGGGGGTAGGGGCGCTCGGTCCAGCCCAGCCGGCCTCG
>NZ_DCXA01000032.1:3171-6624 GCF_002328915.1 Aquabacterium sp. UBA2148 | reverse complement strand
GCAGGCGCCCATGCCTGCGCCTGCGCCCCGCCAGCCTGCCAACCCGCAAAAGCACCGCGTCAACGTGGGCCCCAGTCGCATCGACGGCCTGGGCGCCTTCGCGGGCGAAGCCATCCCCGAGCGCGCCAAGATCGGCGAGATCCGTGGCGAGTTCATCGAGCTGGCCGAAGCCCGCCGCCGCGCCAGGCTGGCCGAGCGCACCACCGGGCGCATCTTCATGGTCGCCATCTCCGACAAGCGGGCCGTGGACGCCTCGGCCTCCAGCGACCCGCTGCGCCACGCCAACCACGCCTGTGAGCCCAACATGGTGCTGAAGGTGCAGCAGGGCCGGGTGGCTTTCTACGCCATCCGCGACATCGCCGAGGGCGAAGAGCTCACGGCGCGCTACGGCCCGACCCACCATGCCGGGCGCCTGCGTTGCGCCTGCGGCTCACCGCGCTGCGTGGGCTGGATCTGAATTTTTGTTACGTCTGGCCTGCAGATGCGGGTTGGGGTTTTCACCTGAGGGTGGTCCCTTGAGGCGCTCACCCCGCCTATGCTTGCCGCTTTCGCGGGTGACCCTGGGCTCACCCGTTGCGCAATCCGAGCGGAGACCCCCTTGCAACCTACCGTTTTTCACCCGAGCCGTGCCCTGAGCCTTTGCTCCCTGGCTGTCCTGACCGCCACCCTGGGCCTGGCTCCCGCAGCCCAGGCGGCCAAGCAAAAAGTCTGTGTGTTCGACATCCTCGGCACCGCGGGTGATGGCTTCAATGCCGCCAAAGACTACGCCCTCGAGATGCAAAAGGTCGGCGCCGACATCGAGCTCAAGGCCTACATCGACGAGCGCGTGGCGGTGGAGGACTTCCGCACCGGCCAGTGCGACGCCGTGATGGCCACCGCCCTGCGCACCCGCCAGTTCAACCCGCTGACCGCTGCCCTCGACTCGGTCGGCGCCTCCACCATCGTGCGCAGCGGCAAGCTCGACATGGCCGGCAGCATCGAGGTCGTGCGCAAGACCGTGCAGACCTTCAGCAGCCCCAAGGCCGCCGCCTTGATGGTCAATGGCAACTTCGAAGTCGGTGGCATCGTCCCGCTGGGCGCTGCATACGCCTTCGTCAACGACCGCGCCATCTCCAACCTCGAAGCCTCCAGCGGCAAGCGCGTGGCCGCCTTCGACCACGACAAGGCCCAGGCCCAGCTGATCTCGCGCGTGGGTGCGCGCCCCGTGGCCGCCGACGTCATGAACTTCGGCACCATGTTCAACAACGGCAACGTGGACGTGGTCATGGCGCCCTCCATCGCTTTCAAGCCGCTGGAGCTGCACAAGGGCATGGGCAGCAAGGGCGCGGTGCACCGCTTCCCCATGACCATCCTGACCTACCAGATGATCTTCAAGCGCGACAAGTTCCCCGAGGGCTACGGCCAGAAATCGCGTGACGCCTGGTTCGGCCGCTTCGACACCGTGGTCGAGCTCATCAAGCGCGCCGACGCCACCATCCCTGCCAAGTTCTGGATGGACCCGTCTCCCGAGGACGCCGAGCGCTACGTCAACCTGATGCGCGACGGCCGCATCGACATGGCCGAGAAGGGCTTCTACGACAAGAAGGGCCTGAAGATCATCAAGCGCATCCGCTGCGACGTGGCGCCGGCCAGCTCCGACTGCGGTCAGCCCACCGAAAACTGGTGATCCGCTGACGGGGCGCCTGCTGCCCCGGGGTGCTGAGCCGAGCACCCAAAGAAAAAGCCTCCCGGGTCCTGAGACTCGCGGAGGCTTTTTTGTGGCCGAAGGGAGCGCAGCAGGCGCTCACCCAGGCAGGGCGATCAGCCCAGGGTCTTGAGCTCGGCTTCGACCTTTTGCAGCAGGTCGTCGGTGATCAGGCCGCCGGAGAACTTGGCCACCATCGACAGGGCGAAACCCTTGCCCATGCCGATTTGCGGGTGGGTGGAGATGCCGGGCAGGTGCTTTTCCAGGATGGCCTTGGTGGTTTCGTTGTCCAGCAGGTCGCCGAGTTTGGATTCGATCGAGAAGCTCATCTTTTGTCTCACTAGGGTGTTGGGTTGTGGATGGTGCTCCCGGGCACGTCAGCAGGCGACCCGCGCGGTGACACCCGCAAAGCATAACCCGAGAGTCAGCCTGTTGACGCGCATGACCCAGCGCCGAGTCACCCCTTGCTCGCAGGGGCTTGGGCGTCCAGAGCAAGCCGAGGGACAGGTCGGTGCATGACGCGCTCGCGAATTCACCATTTCGAATCACGAGCGAGCGAAAACCGTGCTTGGGCCCCGGCACTTATCCCCAAAACGCAGCATGCTGTTTTGCTGAATTTCCCCATCGCGCCAAATGCCCTGCATGCCCTGTGTCAACGTGGCAAGTGGTTGATTTGATTGATGAAAATCTCTTTGACGCAAGTCAGCGACAACCTGGGGAAAGCCTGGGGTGTGCGAAGCGGACGCCGGTTCTCCCCGTTTTTGCTCACAAAGTTATCCACAGGCTGTGGATTCGGCCGCACCGCCCATGAATCAAGCACTTACAAGGCACTCTTGGCGAGCTGCATCGGCTTTGCCCCCTAAGTGAGGTGGACCGAGACCGGGGGGCAAGACGACGCAACTTGTTCCATGACCGATGGCGACCGTCGGGATTTCGCGTGGCGCGCCTGCTGTGACAAAGTTCACAGAGGGAGACAAAGCGTGTCAGATTTCGAGCAACTAGGGCATACCCTTGGTTTTGATCGCTCGCGACTCACTTATCCCCATCAGGCGCCCAGCGAGCGCACCGCACTGGGGCGGGCCCCCAAAGTCGGACAAAGGCCCGCAGGGCCGCGCTAAGTTGTTGATTCATAGAGGCTGCCCGGCGATGCCTCATTCTGAGGCAAACTGACCCAAACGTCGGTGTGACAAGCACTTAGCGCGCGTCTGCAAAGCTTTCCCACAAAGTTATCCACAGTCCCCGTGGATAAGGGTGTCCCCCAGGAAAATCAAGCACTTGGCGGGTCGTCTTCATGCCTCTGTCAGAATCTGCCTGACACACATCCCCGCCATGCACGCACCTGTTCCGACCGCGCCCGAGGCGCCTTGCCGCGTCGGGGTCGTGGTCGAGGCGCCCCAGCACAGCGGCCTGTGGGGCGCGCTCGACTACCTGCACCCCCAAGCCCTGCCCGCCGGCGCCCTCGTGAGGGTGCCCCTGGGTCGGCGCGTGGTCACCGGGGTGGTGTGGGACCGGGCCGAAGGCGCCGATGAAAGCGCCGCGCAACTGGCCCCCGAGTCACTCAAGGCCGTGCTCGAAACTTTCGATGCCTTGCCGCCACTGCCCCCCGCCTGGCGCAAGCTGGTGGCTTTTGCGGCCAGCTACTACCAGCGCAGCCTGGGTGAGATGGCGCTGATGGTGCTGCCGCCCGAGCTGCGCCAGCTCGACCAGGTGCAGCTCGCGCGCAGGCTCAAGCGTTTGGACAAGGCCGTGGCGGCCGAGCTGGCTGAGGC
>NZ_DCXA01000032.1:2323-3092 GCF_002328915.1 Aquabacterium sp. UBA2148 | reverse complement strand
AGCTGGCTGAGGCGTCCAAGGCCTCGTGCCAGCCAGCCGGTGAAGGTGCGGCCTCGGTGGCGATTTCAGGCGCCGAGCCAGGAACAACCGCCCCCGACCCCACCGCCTTGCCCGACCTCAGCGCCCAGCAGGCCGACGCCCTGGCTCGCCTGGCTGCATCGCCTCCCCAGCCCAGCCTGCTGTGGGGCAGCACCGGCAGCGGCAAGACCGAGGTCTACCTGCGCGAGGCGCAACGCGTGCTCGACGCCGGCCGCCAGGTGCTGATGATGGTGCCCGAGATCAACCTCACGCCGCAGCTGGAAGCCCGCGTGGCCGCGCGTTTCGCCGGCCGGCGCATCGTCTCGCTGCACAGCGGCCTGACGCCAGCCCAGCGCCTGCGCAACTGGTTGATGGCCCTGCGCGGCCAGGCCGACGTGGTGCTGGGCACGCGCCTGTCGGTGTTCACGCCGCTGCCCCGCCCGGGCCTGATCGTGGTCGACGAAGAGCACGACCCCAGCTACAAGCAACAAGACGGCGCCCGCTACTCCGCGCGCGACCTGGCCGTCTACCGAGGCCGGCTCGAAGGCGTGCCGGTGCTGCTGGGTTCGGCCACGCCCAGCCTGGAGACCTGGTTCAACGCCCTGCCCACCAGCGAAGGCGGCACCGGCCGCTACCTGCGCCTGGCCATGCCCGAGCGCATCGGCGGCGGGGCGATGCCCAAGGTGCGGCTGCTGGACATGTCGCGCGCGCCCAAGCCGGGCCGGGGCGAGTCCGCCCCGCCACTGTCGGC
>NZ_DCXA01000032.1:0-2244 GCF_002328915.1 Aquabacterium sp. UBA2148 | reverse complement strand
GGCGCCGCTGCTGGCAGCCATCACCGAACGCGTCGAGCGCGGCGAGCAAAGCCTGGTGCTGCTCAACCGGCGTGGCTACGCCCCAGTGCTGCAGTGTGGCGACTGCGGCTGGCAAAGCGGCTGCCCGCACTGCAGCGCCTGGCGCGTGTTCCACAAGGTCGACCGCACGCTGCGCTGCCACCACTGCGGCTTCACCGAGCGCGTGCCACGCGCCTGCCCCGATTGCGGCAACCAGGACATCCAGCCCGTGGGCCGGGGCACCGAGCGCCTGGAAGAGCAGCTCGCCGAGGCCCTGCCCGGCGCGCGCGTGGGCCGCATCGACGCCGACGTGACCAAGCACAAGGGCGCGCTAGAAGAGCAACTCGCCAGCGTGCACGCGGGCGATGTCGACGTGCTGGTGGGCACGCAGATGGTGGCCAAGGGGCACGACTTCCGGCGCATCACGCTGGTGGCGGCCGTCAACCCCGATGCGGCGCTGTTCGCGAGCGATTTCCGCGCTGCCGAGCGCCAGTTCGCGCTGCTCCTGCAGGCCGCAGGCCGCGCGGGCCGAGACGCCGACGTGGCCGGCCACAGCGAAATGTGGGTGCAGACCTGGCACCCGCTGCACCCGCTCTACCAGGCCCTGCGCGAGTACGACTACGAAGCCTTTGCCACGCGTCAGCTGCAGGAGCGCCAGTCGGCGGGCCTGCCGCCGTATGCCAGCCTGGCCCTGCTGCGCGCCGAGGCCAAAACGCAGGACGCGGCCAACGCCTTCCTGCGCGCTGCAGCCGAAGCCGTGGGCGAGATCTCGGGTGGGGTGACCCTCTACCCGAGCGTGCCCACGCCGGTGCAGCGCGTGGCCGACATCGAACGCGCGCAGATGATGATGGAGTCGCCGCAGCGGCCCGCGCTGCAGCGTTTGCTGACCGAGGCGCAACCCATCTGGCTGGCCCTGGCGCAACAACACCGCCGCAGCGGACTGGTCCGCTGGGCGGTGGACGTGGACCCGCTGTCGATCTGAGGACCGACGGCGGTGCCTGCGCAGCGATCAGCTCAGCAGCGCTTCCAGGCCTTCAGACAACTCCGACAGCGGCGGCATGTCGGTCAGCAGGGTGTCGGCGTTCAGGCCCAGCTTCTTGGCCACGTCCTTGGGCAGGGTGGCTTCCATTTCCTCGGCCTTGAGCCCGTTGTGCTCGGCGCGGGCGCGCCAGGCGGCCAGGTGGATCACACCGGCAACCGGGTTGAAGGTGGTCGCGGCCAGCGGATCGGGGAACTGCGAGATGGCTTCGCCAAAGCTCAGCGGGAAGCGCCATTGGCGCGACAGCTCGGCGCCCACGGCGGCGAAGTTGTAGCCGAACGATTGCTGCTCCATGTCCAGGCGGCGGCAGTCCAGCGGCGAGGCCTGCTTGTCCAGCGCCAGCATCTGCTCGGGCATGCCGGCGTGCATCACCAGCTGGCCGATGCCGTGCATCAGGGCCACGGTGAAGGCCTGGTCGCCGTTGACGCCGGTCTTCTTGGCCAGCCAGCCCGCCACCGCAGCGGTGTGCAAGCTGTAGCGCCAGAATTTGGTCAGGTCCATGCCGGGCATGGCCTTGTAGCCACCGGTCAGACCGGAGCTGATGACCAGGGTGCGCACGGTCACGAAGCCCAGCATCGACAACGCCTCGTTGACGGTGCCGATGGTGCGCGAGACATGGTAGTAGGCCGAGTTCGCCAAGCGCAGCAGCCGGGCCGAGAGCACCGGGTCCGCCGCCAGTTTTTTGGCGATCTCGTCGATGGACACGTCCTGGTTGTTGAAGCTGTCGATCAGCTCATGCACGATCTTGGGGATCGCAGGCAGGGCCTGGGGTTGTTTGAAAAGGGCTTCGAGTTGCATGTGACCCGCCTCCATCGCTCGGGGAACCATTGAATCACCACGCAAACCCATGCAGACAGCGGTTGACGTGGCAGATTGAACACTTTTCGGCACTTGAGACCGTGACCTGAGGATCTCGCATCCGAGAATTTGTTGACATGTGGAAATGAGCACGCTCGGCGGCCTTGTTGCGCGTTTCACATCTTGCGATCGGGTTCCTGGTCGTGCTGTCATGACCCCATTGGAGACCTGACCATGCGCCTGCTTGCCACCTTGCCCGCCTCCTTGCCTGAGCCTGTGAACGGCACACGCCGACGCCGCCTGCTGGCCGCGACGGGCGTGCTGCTGTGCGCCGGCCTGGGGCCCGCCTTCGCCGGCCCCGGCGACCTGCCCGCGCGCAACCTGCTGGT
>NZ_DCXA01000295.1:0-10621 GCF_002328915.1 Aquabacterium sp. UBA2148 | reverse complement strand
CGCGCTCAGCCGCATCGTCGAGCAGCACCTGCGGGGCTGGCCGACCCAACTGGATCAGCAGCCCACGGGCGAAGCCCTGCGCCAGCGGCAAGAGCGCGCCAAGGCGCTGGGCGCCAAGGCCTGAGGGCGGGCGCAGCTGCGCAGTGCTCAGGCCTGCTCGTCGCCCCCGACATCAACCGCTGAGGCGTCTGCGCCTGGCAACAGCGACTGGGCCTGGGTGTCAGGCAAGGCCTCGACATCCCTGAGCGCCTTGCCCATGACGCGCGTGCGCGTCTCGATCGATGAGATGGTGTTGCCAGCCTCTTCGAGCTTTTTCCTGGTCTTGGCCAGCACATCGCCGAACTTGCCGAACTCGGTTTTGACCGCGCCCAGCACCTGCCAAACCTCGGTTGAACGCTTCTCCAGCGCCAGGGTGCGAAAACCCATCTGCAGGCTGTTGAGCGTGGCCAGCAAGGTGGTTGGGCCCGCCAGCATCACACGGTGTTCGCGCTGCAGGGCTTCGACCAAACCAGGCCGGCGCAAGGCCTCGGCGTACAAACCTTCGGTGGGCACAAAAAGGATGGCGAAGTCCGCCGTGTGCGGCGGCGCGATGTACTTCTCGCGGATGGTCTTGGCCTCCAGGCGCAGGCGCTGCTCGATGGCTTTGGCAGCGACCTCGACCGCAGGCGCGTCGGCCCGCTCTTGTGCCTCCAGCAAGCGCTCGTAGTCCTCACGCGGGAACTTGGCGTCGATGGGCAGCCACAGCGGCTGATGGGCATCGCCCTGCCCCGGCAGCCGGATCGCGAATTCGACACGGGCCCCCGAGCCGGGCACCGTCTCGACGTTGACACCATACTGCTCAGGCGTGAAGACTTGGTCGAGCAGGCCGGCCAGTTGCACCTCACCAAAGATGCCGCGCGTCTTGACGTTGCTGAGCACGCGGTTGAGCGAGCCCACGTCACTGGCCAGGCGCTGCATCTCGCCCAGTCCCTTGTGCACCTGCTCCAGGCGATCTGCCACCTGCTTGAAGCTCTCACCCAGGCGCTGCTCCAGCGTGGCGTGCAGCTTCTCGTCCACCGTCTGGCGCATCTGCTCGAGCTTCTTCTCGTTGTCGGCCTGCAGCGACTGCAAGCGCTGCTCCACGGTCTGGCGCACCTCGCTCAAGCGCCGGTCATTGGCCTCCGACAAGGTGCGCAACTGTTCGGCCATGCCATCGCTCAGGCGCTTGAGCGCCGACTCCTGGGCCTCGTTGAAACGGGCCAGTGCCTGCGACTGCGCCTCGCGCAAGCTCGACGACTGCAGCGCGGCCTGGTGCGAGTTGTCGCGCAGGGCGTCCGCCAGCCCTTGCTGCATGGCAGCCAGCTGCACACGGAAGCTGTCGAGCTGTTCGTTCTGCGTGCGCGTGGCGTCGCCTTGCTGGCTCAGCAGGGTCTGCTGGAACAAGCCCATGCTCTGCCCCAGCCCTTGTGACAACTCCTGGCGGGTGCCACTGGCGCTGCGCTGCAACTCGTCGCGGAGTTGTCGCTCGAGCTCATGCTGCCGCGCCTCCGCATGGGCCTTGATGTCCCCGGCAAGGGCGCTCAGCGCTACCTCCGGCGACCGGGGTTGTCGTGCGATCAGCACGATCAGCAGGAGCAGGACACCAATGAGCAGGGCAATTTCAATCCAAGGCATGCGCGGATTGTCTCAGACGTGATCTCTTACCGGGAAGGCGCCGCTGAATGTGACGACATGTGACACAGCGTGCGGGCCTGTCTCCATACTCCCTGACGTGGGCCATGCGAGTCCATGCCCTTTGACACAGGAGGCCTCATGTACGGACTGGTCAACCGCGCCATCGAGCAATTGGTGGTCTCGCTCAAGGGCGAAGAAGGCTGGCGTCGCGTCTGTCAGGCGGCCCAATGGCCGGACGAAGGTTTCGTCGCCATGCAGACGTACGACGACGGCGTCACTTACCGTCTCGTGCAGGCGGTCAGCCAGGAGCTCGGGCTTCCCGCAGATCAGGTTCTCAAGGCATTTGGCGAGTACTGGATCCTCTACACAGCCGAGGAGGGCTACGGAGACATGCTCGCCATGTGCGGCGACGATCTGCGCTCGTTCCTGCATGGCATGAACCACATGCACGCGCGGATCGAGGTCACGATGCCCAACATCAGGCCGCCGCATTTCCGCGTCGAAGAAAAGAGCGAGTCCGAACTGGACCTGGTCTACGAATCGCACCGCGATGGCCTGGCGCCCATGGTGGAGGGCCTCATCGTCGGCCTGGCCAAGCGGTTCCATCAAGTGATCGACATCCAGCAGACAGGCTGGCGCAGCAACGAATCGCCGCAAGACCGTTTTCACATCCGAATCCTGCCGTGAACATGGCTGAGCCGTGCATCCAGGGCGCTGCGCTTGATGCGGCGTTCCCCTTCTACATCCTGTTGGATGCCGAGGGCATGGTGCACGCCGTGGGATCAGCCTTGCAAAGGGCGCTGCCGAAGCTGAAGCCCGGCGAGCCCTTGAAGGCACACATGTCTGCCAGTCGTCCAAGGTCCTTGTCCCAGACAACCAATTGGTCGCAGCACGAGGGACAGGCCGTGGTGCTCAGCGCGAACGAGGCTGGCGGACTCGCTTTGCGAGGACAGATCTGCCGCCAGTCAAACGAGCTGACGCTGCTGCTGCTCTCGCCCGTGGTGAACCGCTTCGAAGACCTTCGACGCCATGGCCTGCAACTCTCGGACCTCGCCCTGCACGACGCCACGGGCGACATGCTGATGTTGCAGCGCGCAGCGCAAACATCGCTGGACGACGCGCAACGCCTGACCGATCGCCTGCGTCAGCGAAGCCAGCAGTTGCAACTCATGAGCGAGCTCTCGGCGCTGGGCATCGCCTACTTTTCGGACCAAGGGGAGCTGCGGCAGTCCAACGCGCTGTTTCATCAGCTGCTGCGGTGGAACAATGGGCCGCCCAGCCCCTGCCACATCAGCGACGTCGAGTGCCGATTGCAGGAGCTGGCCGCGCCCCACGATGCAGCCAGATTGCGCCTGAACCAGCTCCCCGAGCCCGCCAGCGAGGGCCTCGATGCGTTCACGATGCAAGTCAAGGATGGACAACACCTGGCTTTGAGTTACCGCAGCGCTGCCGCGTCGGACCACGTGCTGTTCATTCGGGACATCACACGCGAGACCTTGGTCGACCGGATGAAGAGTGAATTCCTCAGCACCGCCGCGCACGAACTCAGAACACCCATGACCAGCATCTTCGGGTTCAGCGAGATGCTCGTCAGCCGTGAATTGAAAGCCGAGCAGGTCAAATCGGTGGCGGCAACGATCCACAAGCAGGCAAGCTGGATGGTGAGCCTGCTGCAAGAAGTGCTCGACCTGGCCCGCATCGAGGCCAGGCAGATTGATGACCTGAACATCACCGCGTGCGACTGCAAGGAGATGTTGATCGACTGCATCGGCTCATATTGCGATGCCGGCCAACAGGCCAGGTTCGATTGGCAATGGCCAGAGCAATTGCCCCTCATCGCGGCGGATCGCGTCAAGGCCAGGCAGGCGCTGGGCAACGTGATCAACAACGCGATCAAATACTCGCCCGCCGGAGGGCCCGTGGAGATACGGTGCTTTGCCCAAACTACCGGAGGACGGGACGGCGTGGGCATCTCGGTCGAGGACCATGGGATCGGCATGACCCCGCAACAGCTTGGGAGGGTGTTTGAACGCTTTTATCGCGCCGACCCCTCGTGCAACATTCCGGGATCCGGACTGGGCATGTCGCTGGTCGAGCAAATCATGAAGTTGCACAACGGCAGCGTGCACGTCACCAGTGAAAAGGGCCGCGGCACCTGCGCGACCCTTTGGTTCCCTCTGGCCTGAACCGGCGTCAGGCGAACTCGACGTGTGCGCCGGTCTTGGTGCGCACCTCGTCCTCGGTCACACCAGGGGCCAGTTCAACGCACTTCAAGCCCTTGGGCGTCACGTCGAGCACACACAACTCCGTGATGATGCGATCGACCACGCCAACGCCCGTCAGCGGCAGCGTGCACTTTTGCAGCAGCTTGTGCTCGCCGTTCTTGGCGGCGTGCTCCATGAGCACCACCACTCGCTTGACACCTGCCACCAGGTCCATGGCGCCGCCCATGCCCTTGACCATCTTGCCCGGGATCATCCAGTTGGCCAGGTCGCCCTGTTCGGACACCTGCATGGCGCCCAGGATGGACAGGTTGATCTTGCCGCCGCGGATCATCGCGAAGCTCTCGTGGCTGCCGAAAATCGAGCTGCCCGGCAACGTGGTCACGGTCTGCTTGCCGGCGTTGATCAGGTCAGGGTCAACGGCGCTTTCATCGGGAAAGGGGCCGATGCCCAGCATGCCGTTCTCGGACTGCAGCCACACGTCGATGCCCGGGGCCACGTGGTTGGCCACCAGCGTGGGCAGGCCGATGCCCAGGTTGACGTAGAAGCCGTCTTGCAGTTCCTTGGCCGCGCGGGCCGCCATTTCGTCATGGGTCCAGGGCATGGCTCAGGCTCCCTTCGGGTTTTGTTGGGTGGTGCGCTTTTCAATGCGCTTTTCAGGCGTCGCGTTCAGCACGATGCGGTGCACGTAGATGCCGGGCAGGTGGATCGAGTCCGGGTCGAGCGAACCCGTCTCGACGATCTCTTCGACCTCGACCACCGTGGTCTTGCCCGCCATGGCCGCAGCCGGGTTGAAGTTGCGTGCGGTGCGCCGGAAGATCAGGTTGCCCGATTTGTCGGCCTTCCAGGCCTTGACCAGAGCGACCTCGGGCAACAGGGCCCGCTCCATCACGTAGACCTCGCCGTCAAACTCGCGCGTTTCCTTGCCCTCGGCGACGATGGTGCCCACACCGGTCTTGGTAAAGAAGGCCGGGATGCCTGCCCCGCCGGCGCGCAGCTTCTCGGCCAGCGTGCCCTGTGGCGTGAACTCAAGCTCCAGCTCGCCCGCCAGGTACTGGCGCTCGAACTCCTTGTTCTCGCCCACGTAGCTGGAGATCATCTTCTTGATCTGGCGCGTGTTGAGCAGCTTGCCCAGCCCGAAACCATCGACCCCTGCGTTGTTGGAGATCACCGTCAGGCCCTTGACCCCGCTGGCCTGCAGCGCGTCGATCAGTGCCTCGGGGATGCCGCACAGGCCGAAGCCCCCCACCGCGAGCAGTTGCCCGTCTTTGACGATCCCAGCCAGCGCGCTGGCGGCGTCGGGATAGACCTTGTTCATCCAATCACTCCTTGGCTGAAAGGGGCCGCACGCGGCCAAGAATGCTGCGGTGCAGCGTGAGCAAAGCGTACACCGGTCGCCGGCAAAAAAGCCAGCCGTGAAAACGAAAAAAGCGCGGCTGTTGCAGCAACCGCGCAGGCATTCAGGGATCCGGGCATGGCCAGGTGTGGCGCAGGGAGTGTCCTGCGCGGGCGATCGCGTCAGCCCGCCGACCTCACTTGCCCGGCAAGGCAGGTGGCGTGTCGGCCCCGGGCAGGGCCGGCGTGGGCGCCTTCAGTGCGCGGAAGGCTTCGGGCAAGGCGGTGGGGCGGCCCGTGCCTTGGTTGATCCAGACCAGGGTGGCGCCGCCAGCGGCATAGACCACCCCAGGCTCATCGGTGCGCTCCACCGTCACGAAGGTGTCCAGGCTGGTGCGCCCCGGATCGGCCACGTGCAGCTTGATGGTCACCGTGCCCGGGAACACCAGAGGCCGATAGAAGTTGAAAAACGCGTTCGCGATGACCGGGCCTTCACCATCGGCGCCCACCGAGCCACTGATGTCCTGGATCCAGGACACCCGCGCCTGCTCCATGTAGCGAAAGTAGACGGTGTTGTTGATGTGGCCCAGGGCGTCCATGTCGCCCCAGAGGATGGGCAGCTCCAGCTGGTGGACCAGGATCTTGTGTTCGGGGATGTCGAGGCGCATGAGAGCAGGCGATCAGCGAAAAACAACGAAGAAGGGCGAAAGACGGCGAACAAGCCGCGCCACCCGAGCGGGCAGCGACACAAAAGGCGCGATGCCGCTCAGTTGCGGTCGCGCCCGGGGCTTTTCAAGGGGACTGTGCCAACCTTGACGCCGTGCAGGCATCAAAGCCAGCCAGCAGCCTCAGGCCGCAGCGATGCCGTCATCCGCCGAGATGACCGCGCCGTTGATGAAGTCGCTCTCGGCCGCGCACAGCATCACCAGCAGCGCATCCAGGTCCTTGGGCTGCCCCACCCGCTTGCGCGGCAGGATGCTCACCAGCTTCTTGCCTGCATCGGTTGACCAGTGGTGGTCGTTGATCTCGGTGTGGATGTAGCCAGGGCAGATCGCATTGGTGGTGATGCCGAAACGACCCCATTCGGCGGCCATGACCTTGGTCATGTGGATGACGGCAGCCTTGCTCATGCAGTAAACGCCGATCTGCGGCAGCGTGCGCAGACCTGCGGCCGAAGCGATGTTAACAATGCGTCCGCCCGTGTAGGTGCCAGGCGCCGCGCCCTTGGCACGCGCCAGCATGCGCTTGGCCACTTCCTGGGCCATGAAGAAGGAGCCTCGCGTGTTGGTGTCGAAGACGTAGTCATAGCTCTCTTCGGTCACGTCCACCAGGCGCTCGGTGGTGCTCACGCCCGAGTTGTTGATCAGGATGTCGATGGGGCCGACCTCGGTTTCAGCGTGCGCCACTGCCGAGCGGATGCTGGCGAGATCGGTCACGTCCAGGCCAACGACATGGGCGTCACCGCCAGAGGCTTCGATTTCGGAGCGCAGGTCCTTGAGCAATTCGACGCGACGGCCTGCCAGCACGACGGCCGCACCGGCCCTGGCCAGGGTCAAGGCAAACTGCTTGCCCAGGCCGCTCGATGCGCCAGTGATCAGGGCCACGCGGCCGGAAAGGTCCAGGGTGTAACTCATGTGCAAGTGCTCCTCAAACAGGCCTCAAACCTTAGCACGCGCCCCCCGGATTCCCATCTGGTGAAGTGAACGGACAAGTCAGCCCAGCTTGTCCCCACCCAGGCACGGGGCAATTTTCGAACGATCGTGCTTTTTTGTGAAAATGCGGTGCCGACTGCACGTAGAATCGCGCCCGTACGAAAAACACCCACCACACCCTGTTGCCCGAACAGAAGGAAACACGATGACGCCCCAGGAAATCCTTGAGCAGTTTGGTCCCCGCGAATCGATGGAATATGACGTCGTCATCGTGGGCGCTGGCCCCGCAGGTCTGTCCACCGCCATCAAGCTCAAGCAACTGGCCGAAAAAGCCGGCAAGGAAATCAACGTCGTCGTGCTCGAAAAAGGCTCCGAAGCCGGTGCGCACATTCTGTCTGGCGCCGTGATGGACCCCCGCTCCATCAACGAGCTGTTCCCCAACTGGAAGGAACTGGGCGCCCCGCTGAACCAGCCCGTCACCGGTGACGAGGTTTATGTGCTGACCGAAGGCGGCAGCATCAAGACCCCGGATGCGCTGGTGCCCAACTGCATGCACAACGAGGGCAACTACGTCATCAGCCTGAGCGACGTCTGCCGTTGGCTGGCGCAGCAGGCCGAAGGCCTGGGCGTGGAGATCTTCCCTGGCTTCGCCGCCGCCGAAGTGCTCTACAACGACGATGGCTCCGTCAAGGGCGTGGCCACCGGCAACATGGGCATCGACAAGTCGGGCGAGCCCACTGGCGATTTCCAGCTGGGCATGGAACTGCTGGGCAAGTACACCATTTTCGCCGAAGGCGCTCGCGGCCACCTGGGCAAGCAACTGCTGGCCAAGTTCAACCTGGCCGACGGCAAGGCGCCGCAAAGCTTCGGCATCGGCATCAAGGAACTGTGGGAAATCGACCCGGCCAAGGCCAAGCCCGGCCTGGTGGTGCACACCGGCGGCTGGCCGATGGACACCCAGACCTTCGGTGGCGGCTTCCTCTACCACCTGGCTGACAACAAGATCACCCTGGGCTTCGTGGTCGGCCTCGACTACAAGAACCCCTGGCTGAGCCCCTTCGAGGAAATGCAGCGCTGGAAGACCCACCCGGTCATCAAGCACTACCTGGAAGGCGCCAAGCGCATCAGCTACGGCGCGCGCGCCATCAACAACGGCGGCCTGCCCAGCCTGCCCAAGACCATCTTCAAGGGTGGCGCCCTGGTCGGCTGCAACGCCGGCTACATGAACGCTGCACGCATCAAGGGTTCGCACGCCGCCATGAAGTCCGGCATGCTGGTCGCCGAGGCCCTGTTTGAAGCCCTGAGCGCCGGCCGTCAGCACGACGAGCTGACTCGCTACCCCGAGCTGTTCGAACAAAGCTGGCTGCATGAAGAACTCAAGACCTCGAAGAACTTCAAGACCTGGTTCAAGAAGGGCTTCTACGTCGGCACCGTCATGACCGCCGTCGAACACTGGCTGTTGCCCCGTCTGGGCATCAAGGAAGCCCCGTGGACCCTGCGCAACCCCGCCGCGGACCACACCTTCCTCAAGCCCGCGTCCGAGTGCCGCCAGATCGAGTACCCGAAGCCCGATGGCAAGATCACCTTTGACCGCCTGAGCTCGGTGTTCGTCTCGAACACCAACCACACCGAGCACCAGCCCGCTCACCTGACGCTCAAAAACGCGTCGGTGCCGGTGCAGACCAACCTGGCCAGGTTCGCCGGCCCCGAGTCGCGCTACTGCCCGGCCGGTGTGTACGAGTTCGTCAAGAAGGACAACACCGATCAACTGGTCATCAACGCCCAGAACTGCGTGCACTGCAAGACCTGTGACATCAAGGACCCGACCCAGAACATCGTCTGGATCACGCCCGAAGGCGGCGGCGGCCCGAACTACTCCGGCATGTGATGCCTTCGCGCCAAGAGGAGCCTTCGGGCTCCTTTTTTGTGTCCCACGCGGATGGTGACGATGCCCAGCCCGCACACCCAGCCGATGACGCCACCTGGGTGGCCCATTGCGACGGCGGCGCCTGGCCCAACCCGGGCACCATGGCCCTGGGCGCCGTGCTTACCTCACCCAACGGTGAAGTGCACCACCTGTCACAGCGCCTGAGCGGCAGCGGCTGCAACAACGAAGCCGAATGGCGCGCCACCGTGGCCCTGCTGGGTTTGGCGTTGCAACACGGCGCACGCAGCCTGCACCTGCACACCGACAGCACCCAGGTGCGCGACCACCTGAGCCAAGCCGATGCACCCGCCCTGCCCCCAGCGCTGCAAACCTGGGTGAACGAAGCTCGGGCGCAGGCGGCCCGGCTGACGCACTTCTCGGTGCAATGGGTGCCCCGCCACCGCAACGCGCAGGCCGATGCATTGGCCCGCGAAGCGCTGGGCCTGCCCCCAAAGCCTGTTCAGGTGCCCCACCCCAAGGCACGGCGGCGCGGCTGAAACCACGCCACGCCTTCGGGTGATGGCAGGCTCGGGGCGCCTGACCTAAGCTTGCCGCCATGCACGCCGACCGCCTCACCAACCACTTCACCATCGGGCAGGCCTCGCGCCACAGCGGCGTGAGCGCCAAGGCCATCCGCCACTACGAGTCGCTGGGGCTGATGCCCGCGGTGCCGCGCCGTGGCAGCTATCGGCTCTACCAGCCCGAACACATCGACGCCATCCGCCTGATCCGCAAGGCCCAGTGCCTGGGCTTCACGCTGGCCGAGTTGCGCCAGCTCGGCACCGTCGACTGCACGCCCGACTGGCCCCGCTTCGTGCAGGCGCTGAGCCACAAGCGCGAATCAATCGCCGACGAAATCAAGCGCTTGCAGGCCCTTGACGCCGAACTCGCAGCCCTGCAGGCCACCCTGCCCGGCCTGATCGCCAACGAACCAGACTGTGTCGCGCTGACGACGGAACTCGCCAAGGCTTGACCTTGCCCCTGGGGACAAGGTTCAGCATGCAGCCACCTTGTTCACACACCAGATGGAGCCCATGTGACCACACGCACCCTGCTCATCCTCGGACACCCCAGCCCTGACAGCTTCAACGCCGCCTTGGCCAAAGCGTATGCCGACGCAGCAAGCCAGGCGGGCCGCGAGTTGCGTCGCATCGACCTGCATGCACTGAACTTCGATCCCATCCTGCACGGTGCCTACCGGGGCGAGCAGCCGCTGGAGCCCGACTTGCAAGCCGCACAGGCCGACATCCTCTGGGCCGAAGAAATCGTCTGGATCTACCCCGTGTGGTGGGGCGGCCTGCCGGCTTTGCTCAAGGGCTTCCTTGACCGCGTGCTGCTCCCGGGCTTCGCCTACAAGTTCCACAAGGGCCACCGCAGTTGGGACAAGCTGCTCAAGGGCCGCACAGCGCGCATCGTCGTCACGTTGGACACGCCCGGGTGGTACGACCGGCTGGCCTACGGGCGCCCTGCCTGGCGGCAGATGAAGCACACCATCTTGCAGTTCTGCGGCATGAAGCTGCTGAGCACCACCACGTTCGCCCCGATTGCCACCTCCAAGCCCGAACAGCGCGAGCGCTGGCTGGCCGAGGTGAGGCGGCTGGCGGCCCTGTGATCAGGGTCAGGCAGGCGGCAAGCCCCCGAGCTCGCCATCGATGACCTGAGGCAAGGGCAAGGGCTCGTGCTCCGGGTCGGGCTCGATGACTTCCAACCCATTGAGTGCCTGACGCGAAGCCGCTGCCTGACGGGCGTCGCGCTCGGCCTTGATCTGAGCACGCCGCTCCGCGAAGAACTGCTTGAGCAACTGACTGGCTGGCTCGGCCAGCACGCCGCCC
>NZ_DCXA01000299.1:0-22365 GCF_002328915.1 Aquabacterium sp. UBA2148 | reverse complement strand
CCCCGACTGAGCCCCCCCCCCCCAGACGCCCGAGCGTCCACCCCGAAAACCAACAGGCCGCTCACAAACTGAGCGGCCTGTTTCATTTGGTGATGCGCAGCCCCCAACCGGCTCAGCGCAGGAACAGCCGGTAGACCGGGTTGCGGGTTTCGTCGACGTAAACGTAGCCCAGCTTGTCCAGCACCTTGGGGATGCGCGGCACCTCGTCTTTGGGCACCTGCAAGCCGATCAGGATGCGACCGTAATCGGCGCCCTGGTTGCGGTAGTGGAACAGGCTGATGTTCCAGCCCGGAGGCAAGCTGCTCAAGAAAGTCATCAGCGCGCCCGGGCGCTCCGGGAAGATGAAGCTGAAGAGCCGCTCACCCTCGGCCAGCGCCGAGCGCCCGCCCACCATGTGGCGGATGTGGGTCTTGGCCAGCTCGTCGTGCGTGAGGTCCACCGTGCGAAAGCCTTGCGCCTTGAAGGCCTTGGCGATCTGCTTGGACTCGCCCTTTTCCTTCGTGGTCAGGCCCACGAACACGTGCGCTTCTTTCTCGTGCGAGATGCGGTAGTTGAACTCGGTGACGCTGCGCGGCCCGATGGTCTCGCAAAAGCGCTTGAAGGAGCCTCGCTCCTCGGGGATGCTGACGGCCAGCAGGGCCTCGCGCTCTTCGCCCACGTCGGCGCGCTCGGCCACGAAGCGCAGCCGGTCGAAGTTCATGTTGGCGCCGCAGTTGATGGCGATGTAGGTCTTGCCCTGACCGCCGTGTCGCTCGGCGTACTGCTTGAGCGCGGCCACGCCCAGGGCACCGGCCGGCTCGACGATGGAGCGCGTGTCCTGGTAGATGTCCTTGATGGCCGCACAAACCGCATCGGTGTTGACCGTGACGATGTCGTCGACCAGCAGCGAGGTCAGGCGCAGGGTTTCCTCGCCCACCAGCTTGACCGCCGTGCCGTCGGAGAACAGGCCGACGTCGCTGAGCGTGACACGGCCCTTGGCCTTGACCGAGCGCAGCATGGCGTCGGAGTCGTTCATCTGCACGCCGATGACCTTGATCTCGGGGCGAACGGCCTTGATGTAGGCGGCCACGCCACTGATCAGGCCGCCACCGCCGATGGCCACGAACACCGCATCGATCGGGCCGGCGTGCTGGCGCAGGATCTCCATGGCCACGGTGCCCTGGCCCGCAATCACATCGGGATCGTCGAAGGGGTGAACAAAGGTCAGGCCGCGCTTGCGCTCGAGCTCCTTGGCATGCAGCGCCGCGTCGGAGTAACTCTCGCCGTGCAGCACGATCTGGACGTTGTCGCCACCGAAGTGCCGCACCGCGTCGATCTTGACCTGCGGCGTGGTCACCGGCATGACGATGGTGGCCTGACAGCCCAGGCGCCGCGCGCCCATGGCCACGCCCTGCGCGTGGTTGCCAGCCGAGGCGCAGATCACGCCGCGCTCGAGCTGTGCACGGCTGAGCTGGGCCATCTTGTTGTAGGCGCCGCGCAGCTTGAAGCTGAAGACCGGCTGCTTGTCTTCGCGCTTGAAGAACACGTGGTGACCGAGGCGGCGAGACAGGCTGCGGGCCTCGTCCAGCGGGCTCTCGATGGCCACGTCGTAGACGCGGCTGGTGAGGGTCTTTTGCAGGTAGTCCTGGATCGTCAGCGGCTTGGGCTTGCCAGCTTTGCCAGGCGCGGCCTTCACTGGCTGGGTCTTCGACTTGGCAGCGGTGGCGGCCGGCTTCGCGGCGACAGGCTTGGCTGCGGGAGATTTCTTGGCGGCGCGCGCGGTGGGCATGGGCAGGTTCCGAATGGCGGTGGCGACCACAAGGGGCGGGTCGCGCAGGCAGAGCCTGAGAGTCTAGCCGTTGCGCTGGCCAGGCGGATGCGCACCCTGGTCGCGCACGCCATCGCCATGCGCATGCGAAGCCCCTGCCCTACCCTGCGCGTCCGCCTTCGGACTCCATGGCGCCTGGGGCTCGCGTCCGACCAGGTCCTGCTGATAGAGCAGCTGCTGGCGCCTGGCGATCGCGCGCCACGGTCCCTCCATCCAGGGCAGGGTGCGCAAAGCCACGCTGCCCACCACGGTCGGCGCGATCAGCATCAGCGGGTACCAGGGTTGGCGTTTGGGCAGCCCCAGGTTGCGCAGGCCTTCCGGGCCAAGGAACCAGCTCACCAGGCTCAGGTGCCGTTCGCGATCGACGCGCCCGCGCAAGGCGCCTGCAAACGGGTAATTGCGCTGCAGGGGCTCGTTCATCAGGGCTCGGCCCAGCAAGGTGCTGCTTTCGTCAGGTGGCGCCTGGGTCACGAGGTTGCGGTACATGAGCACGCGACCGGAGGCCTCGTCGTCGCACATCAAGCCGTCCTCAACGCCCACCAGCCAGCCCATCACGCGCCACAGGTGCATGACGGCGTCGGCGTCTTCCTGAGCGAACAGCATGCCTGTGAGGCGCAAGCCCAGCAGGTGCACGGCGCTGAAGGCCAGGTAGGTGGCCTGCATGTCCACCTGGTTGATGGGCAGGCCCAGCCAATCGGCATCCCACTCGGGCGAGCGCGAGAGCTGATCGCGCACCAGGGCATGCATCAGGCGCACGTGCAAGGTCATGCGGTGACCGGGCTGGCCGGGCTGCAGGCCATCGTCTTCGGTGCAGGCCAGCCACCAGGTGGTGGTTTCGGCGATGCGCTTGTGGGCGCCGCGCTCGAGCGCACCGGTCTTGAGCAAGGTCTGGTTGATGGCGCCAGCCTGGTAGCCCGCCATCAGGCCCGCGTCGCGCAACACCATCAGTCCGTGCTCGCCGGTGCCCTGCATGACCTGGGCGCCTCGCTTGACCCGCGCCCAGTTGACCCAGGCCGGCATCTGCCAGCCTTGCGCCAGGAAGGCGCGCAGGGGCGCAGCGTGTTCGGGCACGGCAGCAGGGCCGCCGCTCAGACCGCGCTCCATCAGGGGCCAGGCTGTGGGGCGCCCGACCTCGCGCATCCAGGCGATGACGGCATCGGCCAGCGGGTCGCCTCGGTTGAGGGCCTGGCCCAGGGCTTGCCAATCTTGCTCAGAAGGCTCTGGGTCGCCGTCGATGGTGAGCTTCAGGCGCGCGGCCAGCGCGCGTGCGCGGTCGCGGTCGGCGCCATGCCGACCGGGCACCGACGGATCTGGCGTGGATGTGGTGTCCGCGGCAACGCGCATGCCGGCCCTCCCCTGCGCCACCTCGGCGCTCGTTGGTGTGCGTGCTGGCGACGCCCAGGCGCCGCTTTGCACATGGTGGGATGATGCCTGCATTGACCCGTCCCGCCACGGCGCAGGCATCAGGGGCCTGCGTTCGAGGGGGGTGGGGGGCGCAGCACCCCGGTCAGGGTGCGCGACAGAGACAGCCGCTTGCTCAAGCCGTCTCGCGACGGCGCAGCGCGGCCAGGCACACCAACCCTGCCCCCATCAAGGCCCACGTGCCGGGCTCCGGAATCACCGTGACGACCATCTCGGCGGAGTAGGACAGCGAGCCAAAGCCGTTGGTGTTGGGGTCGTTCAGCGCCTGGAGGGCAAGACGCTGGCCATCGTTCAGGTTGAGCGCCTTGGCAAAAATGTTGCCGACATCCGCCTGGTTGACCAAAAAAAGGCCGGAGAGGCTGAGGTCCCATTGACGAACCTGCGCGCCATCCAGGAAATCCAGATCCGGCCACTCGCGCTGGGTGTCACCGATCACGCTCTCGTACGTCCACAAGGGATGGTCGTTGAGGAAGCCGACGCCGTTGGCGCCCTCGATGTCGGCATGGATGACTCGATTGATGTGGTCCACGCGCAAGTCACTGATGCGCAACTCGCCCGAGCCCCCGGTCGCTCCACTTCCTGCGGAGGTCAACATGAAGCCGCCGCTGAAGGTCGTGCCCAACGCTGTCTCATCGGTCCCGAAAACCCCGGAACCTGGCCGGTAGGCCGCAGACCAAGATTGAATCGGCACGGAAACGGTTGCGCTTTGGTAGCCGAGGCTGGCTGCTGCGTCGGACGAAGCCGACGTTTGCAACAACGCTGGCGGCAAGGCCTGCAGGCCGACAGACGCCCCGTTCAACGCCCGCAGCCACTGCACTGAAAACGCCAGCGTGCCGGCTCCGCTCAGGTCCGAATACGCCAGACCGTTGAGCGCAAACTGTGACCCCGCTTCCAGTGTGGCGTACTCGCCAGGTGGGTACACAGCGGCATGCGCTTCACAGGTGAGCAACAAAGCCGCCGCCGCAGCCACCCATGCTTGTTGGTGTTTCATGACTTCCCCTTTGAGTTGGTTACCGGCATTTGGACAGCGGCCCACGCCGCTGCACACCCGCCGGCGAGCTCAGCAGCCGGTTGACGGCTGGAGCGACGACGCCCGAACAGCGCCAACCCGACCAGGCCGACACCGATCAGGGCGTAGGTGCTGGGCTCCGGCACCGCCGTGACCGACGTTGTCAGGTTGATCGAGCCAAAGCCAGCTGTGTTGGTGCTGGAGCGCCTGTTCACGGACAAGAACGCCGCACGACCCACGTTGTTCAAGTTCAGCGCCTTGACCAGGATGTTGTCGATGTCCATCTCGTTGACCAGGAACAAGCCCGAGAAGGTGTTGGTGAACGACAAAGCCGTGGGCTCACCCGTGAAGCCGAGGTCGATCGTGGTGGGGCCCGAGACGGTGTCGTACTTCCACAGCGCGTGGTCGTCCAGGAAGCCAACACCATGGTCACCCACGATGTCGGCGTGGATGGTCTTGGTGGCCAGGTTGATCTTCAGATCGCTGATGCTCAAGGAGCCCGCGCCGCGGGTGGCCCCGTTCCTGATGGTGACCTGCTGGTGGCCACCAGAGGTTTGCACGCCTTGCAGCGTGAAGCTTGAGCCATCAAAGCTGCCGGTCAGGGCCGTGACAGGGGCCGTGGCGCTGACGCTGACATACCTGACAGAGCCAACAGATCCGTAGGTGGCGGTTGGTGCCTGCAGCGTCGCGTCGGGCACAGCCTGCAGCCCCGACTTGATCACGTTCAAGACAGAGACCAGGTTCTTGGAGAAGCCCCAGGTCGCGCTGCCCGACAGGTCGGTCAAGCCAATCTCGTTGCTGGCCAGGTATTCACCCTTTTCCAGCGTGATGACTTCGGGTGCGGCTTGCGCGGCACCAGCGAACATGGTGAAGGCTGCGGCCGCAATCAGGCCTTTGTGAAATGGCATCGAGTTCTCCCTTGGATGAATGAAACAGCGACCATGGCGGTCGCGCTGATCGCGGATGACACGCGACCGAATCTGAGCTTATGGCATGCCGAGTGCGCTCGTGTGGCCTGATGAGGTGCCACACCGCAAACAGGGGGCCAAGCCCCCTGCGCGCAAGGCGATCAGTTCGCAGTGCGGCGACGGCCGAACAGCGCCAGGCCCACCAGGCCCACGCCCATCAGGGCGTAGGTGCTGGGCTCGGGCACCGAGCTGACCGCGATCACCGAGTTGATGGACCCGAAACCAGCGGTGTTGGTGGCGGTGCGGTTGTTCACGGCATTGATGCCCGAGCGCCCGGTGTTGTTCAGGTTCAAGGCCTTGACGAAGATGTTGTCGATGTCTGTGGCATTGACCAGGAACAGCCCCGAGAGGGTGTTGGAGGCCGACAGCGCAACCCCCCATGGGCCGGCAGCCGGATCAAGTTCAAAGGTGGTGGGCCCGGAGATGGTGTCGTACGTCCACAAAGCGTAGTCGTTCAAGGTGCCCACGCCATTGGCCCCCACGATGTCGGCGTAAATGGTCTTGGTGGTCAGGTCGACCTGCAGGTCACTGATGCTCAGCGAGCCGCTGCCATTGGTGGCCGCGTTCTTGACCGTGGTCTGCAAAGAGCCACCCTGGGTGACCACACGTTGCACCGTCACCGTGCTGTCTTCGACAGAAAGGGTCAGGGCGGTGACCGGTGCTGCGGCGCTTGCACTCACATACTTCACAGCACCCGAAGCATTGGTCGAGGTCGAGATCTGCAGGGTGGCGTCGGGCACAGCCTGCATGCCGACAGAAGCCAGGTTCAAGGCGGTGACCAGCAGCCTGGAGAAGCTCAGGGTGCCACTGCCCTCCAGGCTGTCAAAAACGTAGCCGTTGGCCAGCACCGGAGATTCCTTGGTCAAGGTGACGACTTCGGCGGCTTGGGCCATGCCTGCGAACAACGCAAGGGCGCTGGCCGCGATCAGGTTGGGATTGAATTTCATGGGGAGGCTCCACTGAGTTGGGTTGATTGGTGTTGAACCAGCCAGGAACAAGCGCATCGGTCCCGATCTGGCAACGCCCACTTTAGAAAAGCATCCCCTTGAAAAAAAGCAGGCCTATCCCGCCCCCTGAATGCGTGGCGCAAAAAGAAAAAGCCGCTCACAGATGTGAGCGGCCCTTGGTCGGCGCCAAGCGGCCAGGCCGCGCGCCCATCCAAGCAGCGAGATCAGCGAGCAGCGCGACGGCGGCCGAACAACGCCAGGCCCACCAGGCCAACGCCCATCAAAGCGTAGGTGCTGGGCTCCGGGACGGCGACAACGGTCACGGCAATGGAGGACGTGATCGAACCAAAACCTGCGATGTTGGTGGCGGTGCGGTTGTTCACCGCGTTGATGCCGGAGCGACCCGTGTTGTTGAGGTTCAAAGCCTTGACGAAGATGTTGTCGATGTCGGAGGCGTTCACCAGGAACAGGCCCGACAGCGTGTTGGTCGACGACTTGGTCACGGGGATTTGCCCAACGTCCGAGACGTCAAAGACGGTGGGGCCGGTGAGCGTGTCGTAGGTCCACAGGGCGTAGTTGTCCTTGAAACCGACGCCGTTGCCACCGTCGATGTCGGCGTAGATGGTCTTGGTGGCCAGGTCAACGCGCAGGTCGCTGATGCTCAGCGAGCCCGCACCGTTGGTGGCGTTGTTCTTGACCGTGGTCTGGAGCGAGCCACCATGGGTGCCCACGCCGATGATGGACGCGGTGACGCCATCGAAGCTGCTGGTCAAGGCCGTGACTGGCGCGGCAGCAGAGGCGGTGACGTACTTGACCGCACCCGACGAATTGGTCGAGGTGGAAATTTGCAGCACCGCGTCAGGCACCGCCTGCATCCCGACGGAAGCCAGGTTCAGGGCGGTGACGAGCAACTTGGAGAAACTCAAAGTGCCGCTGCCAGACAGCTCGCTGAACTCGTAGCCGTTGCTGAGCATCACCTCGCCCTTGGCGAGGGTGCCGGTTTCGGTGACGGCTTGGGCCAGGCCAGCCAACGTCATCAAAGCGGTGGCGGCAATCAGGTTCTTGTTGAATGTCATGGGTGTCTCCTCTGCGGTGCATGGGGCGCTCCAAGCGAGCGCTATTTCGGGGGTGACCCGTCGGCACTACTCTAAAAGGGAGCGGCTGCGGAGGCAAAGGGTTCACCATGGGGGCTTCCCTCAAAACGCTGACATCCGGGCGCGTTCCCCCGCGCGCACCTCACTTCAGGGGGCGGGGCAACCCTCGCTCACCGATTCCGAGCAGTGGGGCAACGCTTGGCGCCACGTCGACCAAACGCCAACAAAGCAGCCATGCCCGCAACCATCAAGGCGCAAGCGGCTGGCTCAGGCACGGCGCTGATGGTGATCGAGCCAAAGCCGATGGGGTTGGTGGCACTGCGATTGTTCGCCGCTGTGAAGGTCACTCGCCCGATGTTGTTGAGATTGAGGGCCACGACAAAGATATCGTCGATGTCTGACGCCTTGGCCAGGAAAAGGCCGGAGAACGTGAGCGCTGGTGGCGACAGGGTCTCGTCGAAAGGCTTGTCAAACCCTGGCTTGAACGTGACGGGGCCGGAGACACTGTCATAGGTCCACAGCGCATGATCGTTCAGCGTCCCCACACCGTTTGCACCGACGATGTCCGCATAGATGGTTTTCGTCTGCAGATCGACTTTGAGGTCACTGATGCCCAACGAGCCAGCGCCCTTGGTGGCACCGTTCTTGGTGGTCGTGACCTGAAAACCGCCCGCTGTTTGCAGGCTCTGCACGGTCAGCGCATCGCCATGAGGCGTGACGCTCAACTGGGTCAATGGTGCGACCGCAGCCAGGCTCGCGTACACGCCCCTGCCAGACGCCTGGATCCGAATGGGGGCCTCCAACACGGCGGGAGAAACCGCTTGCAAGCTCGCGGGATGCGGACTGCCCACCACCGAAATCACGTTCACCGCCGTGACGACATTGGTAGACGCGACATAGGTGGCAGTGCCCGCCAGGTCGCTCCAGCCCATGCCAGCGGCGTAGACGGTGTGATCCATCCCGCGTTCGATGACGAGTTGATCGGGCGCGGCGTTGGCAGCGCCAGCCAGGAAAGCGAACGCCGTGCTTGCAAACAGGAGCGTGGTGCGGCTCATGGATCCCTCCGGTGAAATGATTTTGGTGTGAGCCGAGCATGGCGCGCTGTGGCGCACCAAGGCAGGCTCGGCCAATTTAAGAGAACTTTTGTCGCCTCGGTCAATTCGGCCCTGGCCGGTGACCCAACTCCACCTGAATTCGTGATCGGGCAAACCCCAGCTGGCACCTGCGCCCCAAAAGAAAAAACCCGCTGCGCAGGCAGCGGGTTTTCTGTGTGGGAGCGATTCAGCGGCGGGCCGCGATCACTTCTTGCGCAGGCGGCGGATGGCGGCCAGCTGGGCCACCAGCTCGACCAGCTCGTTCTGAGCCTTGGCCAGGTCCAGATCGCCCTTGGCGTTCTGAACGGCTTCTTCGGCCAGGCGCTTGGCTTCGTTGGCCTTGGCTTCGTCCAGGTCCTTGCCGCGGATGGCGGTGTCGGCCAGAACGGTCACGCAGTGCGGCTGCACTTCCAGGATGCCGCCAGCGACGAAGACGAACTCTTCTTCGTTGTTGTCGGCGCGCTGGATGCGCACGGCGCCCGGCTTGATGCGGGTGATCAGCGGGGTGTGGCGCGGCAGGATGCCGAGCTCGCCCACTTCACCTGGCAGGGACACCAGGGTGGCTTCACCGGAGAAGATCGACTCTTCTGCAGAAACCACGTCGACGTGGATGGTGGACATGGTGCTCTTTCGTCAAGAGCGACCACACAGCGACCGGCATGGGCCGGCCGCCGCGCGTGCCGCTTAGTTGATGGCCTTGGCCTTCTCGAAGGCCTCGTCGATGGTGCCAACCATGTAGAAGGCTTGCTCGGGCAGGCTGTCGCACTCGCCGTTCACGATCATCTTGAAACCACGGATGGTTTCCTTCAGGGGAACGTACTTGCCGGGCGAGCCGGTGAACACTTCGGCCACGTGGAAAGGCTGCGACAGGAAGCGCTGGATCTTGCGAGCGCGGGCCACCAGTTGCTTGTCTTCCGGAGCCAGTTCGTCCATGCCCAGGATGGCGATGATGTCGCGCAGTTCCTTGTAGCGCTGCAGCGTGTTTTGCACGGCGCGGGCCACAGAGTAGTGCTCTTCACCGACCACGTTCGGGTCCAGCTGACGCGAGGTCGAGTCCAGCGGGTCCACGGCGGGGTAGATGCCCAGCGAAGCGATGTCACGCGACAGCACCACGGTGGAGTCCAAGTGGGCGAAGGTCGTGGCAGGCGACGGGTCGGTCAGGTCGTCCGCAGGGACGTACACGGCCTGGATCGAGGTGATCGAGCCAACCTTGGTCGAGGTGATGCGCTCTTGCAGGCGGCCCATTTCTTCGGCCAGGGTGGGCTGGTAACCCACGGCGGAAGGCATGCGACCCAGCAGAGCGGACACTTCGGTGCCGGCCAGGGTGTAGCGGTAGATGTTGTCCACGAAGAACAGCACGTCCTTGCCTTCGTCGCGGAACGACTCGGCGATGGTCAGGCCGGTCAGGGCCACGCGCAGGCGGTTGCCCGGCGGCTCGTTCATCTGACCGTAAACCATGGCAACTTTGGAGGCGCCCAGGTTCTCGAGGTTCACAACGCCGGAGTCGGCCATCTCGTGATAGAAGTCATTGCCTTCGCGGGTGCGCTCACCCACGCCAGCGAACACCGACAGACCGCCGTGGCCCTTCGCGATGTTGTTGATGAGCTCCATCATGTTCACGGTCTTGCCCACACCGGCGCCACCGAACAGACCCACCTTGCCGCCCTTGGCGAAAGGCGAGATCAGGTCGATCACCTTGATGCCGGTTTCCAGCAGCTCTTGCGACGGCGACAGTTCGTCGTACGCAGGGGCCTTGCGGTGGATGGGTGCGGTTTGAGCCTGGTCGACCGGGCCACGTTCGTCGATGGGCGCGCCGAGCACGTCCATGATGCGACCCAGGGTGGCCGGGCCGACGGGCACGGTGATCTGGGCGTGGGTGTTGGTCACTTGCATGCCGCGGCGCAGGCCGTCGGAAGAGCCCAGCGCGATGGTGCGGACGATGCCGTCACCGAGCTGCTGTTGCACTTCGAGGGTCAGCGTGGAGCCGTCCATCTTCAGGGCGTCGTACACCTTGGGCATCTGGTCACGCGGGAACTCCACGTCCACCACGGCGCCAATGCACTGAACGATCTTGCCCACTGTTTGCGTGTCAGCCATTTTTCGTTCCTTCAATCAATTCAAAATCTTCGGATCAGACCGCTGCCGCACCGGCGACGATCTCGGACAGTTCGGTCGTGATGGCGGCCTGACGGGTCTTGTTGTAGACCAGCTTCAGTTCCTTGATCACGTTGCCGGCGTTGTCGGTGGCGGCCTTCATGGCCACCATGCGAGCCGACTGCTCCGAAGCCATGTTCTCTGCCACAGCCTGGTAAACCAGCGCTTCGACGTAACGCACCATCAGGTCGTCGATGACGACCTTGGCGTCCGGCTCATAGATGTATTCCCAAGCATGAGTCGTTTCGCCGGCGAATTCACTGGCCTTCAAGGGCAGCAGCTGTTCGACCAGGGGCTCCTGCTTCATCGTGTTGATGAAGCGCGTGAAGCACAGGTAGACAGCGCTGAGCTCGCCTGCCGTGTAGGCATCGAGCAGCACCTTGACGGGGCCGATGAGCTTTTCCAGGTGGGGCGTGTCGCCCATGCCGACCACGCTGGCGACCACGTTGGCGCCAATGCGGTTGAAAAAGCCCGTGGCCTTGTTGCCGATGGAGACTACGTCGGCCTTGAGGCCCTGGCCTTCCAGCTCTTTGAGCTGGTTGGTCACGGCACGCAGCACGTTCGTGTTCAAGCCACCGCACAGACCTTTGTCCGTGCTCACCACGATGAAGCCCACCTTCTTGCCGCCCGGGCTGGGCAGCATGAAGGGGTGGACATACTCGGGATTGGCCTTTGCCAGGTTCGCCGTGATGTTGCGCACCTTGTCAGCGTAGGGACGAGCCGCAAGCATGCGATCTTGCGCCTTGCGCATCTTCGAAGCCGCGACCATTTCCATGGCCTTGGTGATCTTCTTGGTGTTCTCGACGCTCTTGATCTTGTTGCGAATTTCCTTGCCTACGGCCATGGTGCGCTCCTTTAGGCGAAGGTCTTCTTGAACGCGACGACGGCCGATTGCAGTTCAGCTTCAGCGTCCTTGTCCAGGGCCTTGGTCTGTTCGATCTTGGCCAGCAGCGCGCTGTGGCTGGTCTTGAGGAACTGGTGCAGACCAGCTTCGAAGGCCAGGATCTTCTTGACTTCGACGTCGTCCATGTAGCCCTTGTTGACGGCGAACAGGGTCGCGCCCATCAGGGAGATCGACAGCGGCTGGTACTGAGCCTGCTTGAGCAGCTCGGTCACGCGGGCACCGCGGTCGAGTTGCTTGCGGGTGGCTGCGTCCAGGTCCGAGGCGAACTGCGCAAAGGCAGCCAGTTCACGGTACTGCGCCAGGTCGGTACGGATACCGCCGGACAGGCCCTTGATCACCTTGGTCTGGGCTGCACCACCGACGCGCGACACCGAGATACCGGCGTTGATGGCGGGGCGGATGCCAGCGTTGAACAGGTTGGTTTCCAGGAAGATCTGACCGTCGGTGATCGAGATCACGTTGGTCGGAACGAAAGCGGACACGTCACCGGCCTGGGTTTCGATGATCGGCAGCGCGGTCAGCGAACCGGTCTTGCCCTTGACTTCACCCTTGGTGAAGGCTTCGACGTAGTCGGCGTTCACACGGGCTGCACGTTCCAGCAGGCGCGAGTGGATGTAGAACACGTCGCCAGGGAAGGCTTCGCGTCCGGGAGGACGGCGCAGCAGCAGCGACACTTGACGGTAAGCAACGGCCTGCTTGGACAGGTCGTCGTACACGATCAGGGCGTCCTGGCCGCGGTCGCGGAAGTACTCGCCCATGGCGCAGCCGGAGTAGGCCGACACGAACTGCATGGCAGCCGAGTCAGAGGCCGAAGCGGCGACGACGATGGTGTACTCCATGGCGCCGGCTTGTTCCAGAGCGCGCACGACGTTCTTGATCGACGAAGCCTTCTGACCGATGGCGACGTAGATGCAGGTGACGCCCTGGCCCTTCTGGTTGATGATCGCGTCGATGGCGACAGCGGTCTTGCCAGTCTGGCGGTCACCGATGATCAGCTCGCGCTGGCCACGGCCGACGGGCACCATCGAGTCGATGGACTTGATGCCGGTCTGCAGGGGCTGCGAGACGGATTCACGGGCGATCACACCGGGGGCGATCTTCTCGATGGGAGAAGACAGCTTGGCGTTGATCGGGCCCTTGCCGTCGATGGGCTGACCCAGGGCGTTGACCACGCGGCCGACCAGTTCGGGGCCCACGGGCACTTCCAGGATGCGACCGGTCGTCTTGACGATGTCGCCTTCGGAGATGTGCTCGTAAGCACCCAGGATCACGGCACCGACGGAGTCACGCTCCAGGTTCAGGGCCAGACCGTAGGTGGGAACGCCTGAGGCGTCCGCGGGGAACTCCAGCATTTCGCCTTGCATGGCATCGGACAGGCCGTGGACGCGGACGATGCCGTCGGTCACGGAGATCACGGTGCCTTGGTTGCGAATGTCGGCAGCCGCGCCGAGACCCTCGATGCGGCTCTTGATCAGTTCGGAAATTTCTGCGGGATTCAGTTGCATTGCTTTGCTCCCAGTCTGGTCAAGGGCTGCTCGAAGGCAAACCTCGTTGACAACATCCGGTGGCACGCGGCCACCGGGGGTAGGGCGACTGTTCTAGGTTGAGGCCGGGCTCCGATTCAAGCCAGGAGGGCCGACTTCATGCGTTCCAGGCGGGCCTTGACGGAGGTGTCGAGCACCTCGTCGCCGACCACCACTCGCACGCCACCGATCAGCTCAGGGTCGATGTCGACCGTGGCTGTCAGCTTGCGACCAAAGCGCTTTTCCAGCGGCACCAGGATGTCGGCGACTTGTTCGTCGGACACCGCGAAGGCGCTGGTGATGCGGGCTTCGGACACACCCTGACGGGCTTGCACGAGGGCTTGGAACTGCTCGGCCATCAGCGGCAGCGCCGCCAGACGACCGTTTTCCAGAACGGTACGCAGGAAATTGGCCACGACCGGCGCAAGCGCCACCTTGGCAGCCTCCGTGATCACGCCATAGACCTGGTCTTGCGTGGCACGGGGGTTGTCGGCAAGGCCTTGCACCTGGGCGTCGCGAGCGACTTGCCCCAGGGCAGCGACTTGCGCCACCCAGGCGGATTGCTCAGCCTGGGGAGTGGCCTTGAACAGCGCTTCGGCGTAAGGACGGGCGATGGTGGCAAGCTCGGCCATGATCACAGCTCCGACTTCAGGCGGCTCAGCAGGTCGGCATGGACCTGGGCAGAGACCTCGCGGCGAAGGATCTGCTCGGCACCCTTGACGGCCAGACCGGCGACCTGCTCACGCAGGGTCTCACGGGCCTGGGTGGCCAGTTGATCTGCTTCTGCCTTGGCATCAGCAACGATCTTGGCGGCTTCGTCGGAAGCGCGCTTCTTGGCCTCCTCAACGATCACGGCAGCGCGCTTTTCAGCGTCAGCCAGTCGTTGAGCGATTTCGTCGCGGGATTGGGCGAGCTGAGCCTGGACGCTCTTGTTGGCGTTCGCCAGTTCCAGCTTGGCCTTGTCGGCGGCAGCCAGACCATCGGCGATCTTGCTTGCGCGCTCGTCGAGCGCCTTCGTGATCGGCGGCCACACGAACTTCATCGTGAACCACCAGAGGATCCCGAAGACCACGATCTGCGCGAACAGCGTTGCGTTCAGATTCACGGCTCGGACCTTTCTCGGTTAAAGGGGATGTTCAGTCGAGAAAGACCGATTACTTGGCCAGGGCGGCGATGAAGGGGTTCGCGAAAGCGAACAGCATGGCGATACCGACACCGATCAGGAAGGCGGCGTCGATCAGACCAGCCAGCAGGAACATCTTGGTTTGCAGTTCGTTCATCAGCTCGGGCTGACGAGCGGTGGCTTCGAAATACTTGCCACCCATCAGGGCGATACCGATACAGGCACCGATGGCGCCCAGGGCGATGATCAGACCACAAGCCAGAGCGACGTTAGCCAACACCAGTTCCATGATTGCTCCTAAGAATAAAAAAGGGAGGTTGAAAGAAGGAAGGGGAAAGAAACAGGGAGAGAGAAGGTCAGTGACCTTCGTGTGCCTGACCGATGTACACCAGGGTCAGCATCATGAAGATGAAGGCCTGCAGCGCGATGATCAGGATGTGGAAGATGGCCCAGGCGGAACCGGCGAGCACGCCAAGGAACCACAGACCAGCGCCACCAGCAGTCAGCGTCGTGCCGACAGCCGCGCCGAGCAGGGCAATCAGCATGAACACCAGCTCGCCAGCGTACATGTTGCCCCACAGCCGCATGCCGTGCGAGATCGTCTTGGCGCCGAACTCGACCAGGTTCAGGAAGAAGTTGGGGATCAGCAGCAGGATGGTGCCGACAGGGCTGTGCGCATGGAAGGGAGCCGTGAAGAGCTCCTTGATCCAGCCGCCCACACCCTTGACCTTCATGTTGTAGTACAGGCAGATCAGGAGCACGCTGATCGACATGCCCAGGGTGATGGACAGGTCGGCGGTGGGCACCACGCGCATGTAGGCGTGATGGGGGTCGTGGCCAGCGGCAGCGTAGACGCCTTCCCAGATGCGGGGAAGCAGGTCGACGGGCAGCAGGTCCATCGCGTTCATGAAGAAGATCCAGACGAAGACCGTCAGGGCCACAGGGGCCACGGCCTTGCGCGACTCGGCGCTGGGGATGATGCCCTTGGCCTGCGTGTCGACCAACTCGACGAGCATTTCGACAGCCGCCTGAAAGCGCCCCGGCACACCGGAGGTGGCCTTGCGAGCGGCCTTCCAGAGCAGGAACACGCCCAGCAGGCCCATCACCACCGACCAGAAAACCGAGTCGATGTTGATGTAGCTCCAGTCCACGATGGCCTGGGCTTCGGGCTTGTTCTGCAGGTGACGCAGGTGATGCCCGATGTACTCGGGCGCGGTCAGGGCATGTGCTTCAGCAGACATGGGCGACTCTCGTCAAACGTTTCTATTCTTGGTGCGACGCTGTTGGATGAACAGCGCCACGGCAATCGATTTCAAGCACAACACCATGGTGACCAGCAGCGCCGCCCAGTCGATCGGGCGCAGCACCACCGGCGCCAGGACCAGCAAGGCCCCGGACAGACACAGCTTGAGGATCTCCCACACAAGAAGACCCCCGACACTGCGCCCCGCTCGCCGACCGAAGACGCCGCGCGCCATCAGCGCATTCGGCACGACCACCACCACCGCGCCGTACAACGCGGACAGAAAGGCAGCCTGACTTGCGGCCAGCGCCCCCCAGGTCAGCGCGACAAGCAACCCGACCACCGCCTGCGAGGCCAATGCCTGCCAGACAGAAAAGGAGGGCTGCTTTGCGAGCAGGGCTTGCGCCTCTTCTCGCGTCAGCGGGCTGACCGGCGGCAGGGCGTCCTCGTCCAGGTCACTGTCTTCGAATGAAGCGCCCCTCGCCTCCGCCTGTTTGGCGCTCTGTGCTGAGCCACCAGACGGCTGCGTGTGGGAACCACTCATTGACATCACCGGATTCAAACGCCACCACGGCGTCGGCAAAACCTAAAGATTATACGCAGGACTGAGAGACAGACCAAGCCCCCCTTGTGCAGTTCGGCGCAAACGGGGGGTCCTCGGGCTGCCGAGCCAGGCCACCGAACGGACGCCGATCGCGCATTTCAAACAGCGAGTCGCCCACACACCCCGAAACGCACGCCTTTTGCCCCCTCCTCTCCTAAACCCTGAGGACACCCCCCTACCCCTTCTTACTAATCGAAGGCATTACACACCCCCCATATAAGTGCTCACCGAGGGCAAGCCCGGTGTGCGCCCAAAAGGGTGAAGCGCATCCTGACCTCAACGTCAACGCGTAACGAACGCGTTACAAAACAGCAGTCAAAGTCGACGCCCAGCCCACCGGCCCGGCGTTCGATCGCAGAAGCCACGCGCTTCGATGGAGCCTCAGCATGTCCACCACGGCCAGGAAAGAAAAAGTCAGCACCTTCTTTCGCCCGATCCAGGCGATCACGGTCACGCACATCAAGCAGATGTACGAGCTGTATTCGTCGTTCTACGAAAACACCTCGCTCGACATCTTCCTCAACGACCTGAGCAAGAAGTCGGGCGTGATCCTGGTCACCCGCAAGGCCGACGACAAGGTGGTGGGCTTTTCCACCCAGACCTTCTTCGACATCAAGGTCGATGGCAAGCGCCTGCGCGGCATCTTCAGCGGCGACACCATCATCGAGCCGGCGTACTGGGGCAACAACGCGCTGGCCAACACCTTCTACCGACGCCTGGTCATCGAGCGCATCAAGCGCCCCTTCGTGCCGTTCTACTGGTTCCTCATCTCCAAGGGCTACAAGACGTACCTCTTGATGACGAACAACTTCTACAACTACTACCCCAAGGTCGGCGGCAATCGCCCGGGCATGGACGATCGCTATCGCCGCATCACCGAAGCGTATTGCGACGCCCTGTTCCCGGAGGCCTTCGATCGCGAGAAGATGGTGCTGGACTTCGGTAACGACTACGTGCGCCTCAAGGGTGACGTGGCTGGCATCACGCCAGAGCTGAAGGCCGCCAACAAGCACATCGCCTTCTTCGAGAAGGTCAACCCGGGCTGGCGCCAGGGCCACGAGGTGCCCTGCCTGGCCGCCTGCGATTACGAGAGCCTGTTCCGCTCGATCGTGGACGTGCCCTGGAAGTGGGTCAAGAAGCACATCCTGGGCACGCACAACCGCCCCGGCCAGGAGCTGGACGTCAAGCCCACGACCAGTCGCCGCGAGTCGGCATGGGATGACGGCAATGGCCAGGACGCCCAGGACGCCCTCGGGCGTTCCAAGGCCTCCTGATGGGGGCCGGCACCACCCTCGGACACCACCTCCTCCGCCTGCTGGTCGCCCCGGGGCGCCAGCGCTTCGAACGGCACCTCGGTGAACTGGAATCGGTCCAGCGCGCCCGGCTGAGTCGTTGGTTGTCCGCCGTGTCGCGCTCGCCCGAGGGCCAGCGCCGTGGCATCCGCGCGGACTGGTCGTGGGAGGAGTTCTCGCGCCAGTTGCCGCTGAGCACCTACCAGGATCACGCCGAAGTGATCGCGCAGCAGCGGGCGCGCAAGCAGTCGCTGCTGATCGACTCGCCGGTGATGCGCTACCAGCCGACCAGCGGCTCGACCTCGGCGGTCAAGTGGGTCCCGTACACGAAGATGTTCCTCGACGAGCTCGACCAGGTCATCACGGCCTGGGTGGGCGACCTGTACCGCCAGTTCCCGCAGCAGGGGCGCGGCACGCACTACTGGTCGCTGTCGTGGATCCCGACCGAGATGCGCAGCCAGACCGCCGGCGACATCAACGACGACATGAAGATGCTGTCGTTCGGCAAGCGCCTGCTGGCCTACCTGACGCAAGCCGCGCCGCAGGAGATCGCGCTGGCGCAGTCGTCTGACGACTCGTTGTTCGCCACCATCGCCTACCTGGCCGCCGACGACGCGCTGGGCTTCATCTCGGTGTGGAGCCCGACCTTCGGGCTGGGGTTGCTGGAGCAGATGTCGCACTGGCGCGAGGAGCTGTCGCAGGTGCTGGCGCAAGGCAACTGGGGCCGGCGCACCGCGTCGATGGCAGGCGTGCCATGCCCTCGCTCCCAGCGCGCCGCCAGCCTGCTGCGCGGCTGGGACGGTCGCATGGACCCGGCTTTCTTCAAGGCGCTGTGGCCGAGCCTGGCCGTGGTCAGCGCCTGGGACACGGCCGCTGCCACGCCCTGGGCGCGCAAGCTGCATGGCTTCCTGCCGCACGCGAACTTCCAGGGCAAGGGCCTGTGGGCCACCGAGGGCGTGGTGACCTTCCCCTTCCAGGGGCGCTACCCGCTGTCCTACCTGAGCCACTTCTACGAGTTCATCGACGCCAACGATGGGCAAACGCTGGCCGCCTGGCAGTTGCGCGAAGGCCAGGAGGTCATCCCCGTGATGACGACGGGCAGCGGCTTCGCGCGCTACCAGATGAGCGACGTGCTGCGCGTCGAAGGCAGCCTGGGCCAGGTGCCCTGCCTGACCTTTCTGGGGCGCAACGACGGCGTTGACCTGGTGGGAGAGAAGACCAGCGCCACCACGGCGCAAGCGGTGCAGGACGGCCTGGCGTTGTCGGGTGCGCTGCCGGTGACGCTGCTGGCCCTGGACGAGGCACGCGGTCGCACACCGGGCTACGTGCTGCTGGTCGAGTGCGACGAAGGCGTGTCCAGCCAGGCTCGCCAGGCCATCCAAAGCGACCTGGCCGCGCAGGTGGAAAAAGCCCTTCAGGCCAACTTCCACTACAAGCTGGCGCGCGAGTTGGGCCAACTGCAGCACGCCGCCTGCGTGGCCCTGCCCCACATGCGCCAGGTCTACATGGACCAGTGCCGCGAGCGCGGCATGATCGAAGGCAACATCAAGATCGAGCCCCTGCGCCACTGGCGTGGCTCGGTGCCCGCGATGCTGCGCGATTCGCTGGACGCCTGAAGACCTCTCAAGAAACCAAGCAGCACCATGGCCATCACCATCCGCATCGGCACCGAAGCCGACAACCCCAAGATCCACGACCTGGTCTCGAAGATCACCATGCCCGGCCCGGCCGAGATGTGCTTCCAGCGCCAGCCGGACTTCTTCATCGGCTCGCGCGTGGTCGGCGACGAGTTCATCATGACCGTGGCCGATGACGACGAGCGCCCCGACGTGCTGGCGGGCCTGACGGTGATCTCGGGCCACGACATGTACATCAGCGGCAAGAAGCGCCGCTTGTATTACTCGGGCGACACGCGCGTGGACCCGTTCTACCGCCGCCGCGGCATCGCATCGTCTTTGTTCGCCGAGCAAAAGAAGTTCCGCAACACCGATGACCTGATGCACGGCATCGTGATGAAGGACAACACCGCGCCGCTCGAAGCCGCTTCGCGTGTCAAGGACGACGTGCTGTTTCGCTACTGGGTGAGCCACACGATCGAGACCAGCTTCATCTTCGTGCGCAAGGTCAAGCCGCGCATCCCCGCTGGCGTGACGCTGCGCGCGGCCACCAGTGCCGACCTGCCCGCCATGCAGGCCTTCTTCGACCGCGAAGCGCCGCGCCGCAACGGCTACCCGCTCTACGACTTCGAGAAGATGGCCAAGGGCGATCCGTACTACACAGGCCTGAAGGTGAGCGACTACGTGTTGGCGCTCAAAGGCAGCGAGATCATCGGCATGCTGGCTGGCTGGAACCAGAAGGCCTACAAGCAGACCCGCATCATGGGCTTCAAGCCCGCCATCCAGGTGCTGCGCCCGATCTACAACCTGTACGTGAGCCTGGCCGGTGGCTTCAAGCTGCCGCCGGTGGGCGGCGTGCTGAACTACCTGACGCTCTATAACGTGCTGATCGCAGGTGACGACAAGGCCATCTACCAGGCCCTGATCGACTGGGTGATGGCCCATGAAGGCCAGAAGTACGACGCTCTGGCCACCGCCGTGACCCATGGCGACCCGCTGGTGGATGTGCCCCGTGGCTACAAGCGTCAAAAACTCATCTCCAGCCACTTCTGGCTGAGCTATGGTG
Source organism: Aquabacterium sp. UBA2148 (assembly GCF_002328915.1). NCBI lineage: Bacteria > Pseudomonadati > Pseudomonadota > Betaproteobacteria > Burkholderiales > Sphaerotilaceae > Aquabacterium > Aquabacterium sp. UBA2148. The sequence goes on along the minus strand of NZ_DCXA01000299.1, from coordinate 2,499 downwards.
ACGATCCGCGCCCCGGCATCGACAACCGCCCCCTGTACGTGGAGCTGGGCCGCCTTTGAGCCCCCGGCGATGAACCTGAGTGACATGAAAGTTTCGACATGAAGTTGCCGTCGCCCCCCATCCAACGCCGCGTGCGCCTGAGCGCGCTGACGGCCTCGCTGCTCGCCCTGGGTTTGAGCGGCTGCTTCGACGGCGAGGCCGAGCTGCAACTGCCTGGCTACATCGAGGCCGACACCACCTCGGTGGCGTCCCCCGTTTCGGGCACCATGGCCCAGCTCGGCGTCAAGGAGGGCCAGGTCGTCAAACCGGGCGACATGCTCTACACGCTGGAGTCGCAGCAAGAGCAGGCCCGCCTGGCCGAAGCCCAGGCCCGCCAGCAGCAGGCCGAGGCGCAAAGCAAGAACCTGAGCAAGGGCGCGCGCCAGGCCGAGCTCGAAAGCCTGCGCGCCAAGCTGCGTTACGCCAAGACGCAGCTGGCACAAGCCGAAAGCAACTTGAAAAAGAGCGAATCGCTGCTCAAGAAGAACTTCGTGAGCGAAACGCAGGTGGACAACGACCGCACCAACGTGCAGCTGGCCGAGGCCCAGGTCGAAGACGCCCGCGCAGCACTGCGCGTGGCCAAGGAAGGCGCACGCACCGACGAGCAGGCCGCAGCGCAAGCCCAGACGGTGGCGGCCGAAGCCGGCGTGGCCCAGGTCGAATGGCTGCTGCAGCAAAAGCAGGTGACGGCCCCGGTGGCTGGCGTGATCCAGGAGCTGTACGTGCGCCAGGGCGAGTTCGCCACCGCCGGCAGCACCACGATGACCATCCTGCACACCGGCTCGCTGCGCGTGCGCTTTTTCGTGCCCAATGACCTGCGCCCGAAGTTCCTGCCTGGCAACCAGGTCGCGGTCGAGATCTCGGGCTGCGACAAGCCCGCCACCGCCCGCGTCACGCGCGTGAGCGCCCGCCCCGAGTACACCCAGCCGATGATGTTCAGCCAGGAGCTGCGCGACCGCCTGAGCTTCCTGACCGAAGCGCGCCTGGAAACCCCGGCCAGCTGCACCGCGCCCCCCGGCACCCCCGTGGGCGTGAAGGTGGCCGGCGTGGCCGCGAAAGCCTCCTGAACGCAAGCGAAGGACGCGACGTGGCCCAGTCCATCATCGAGGTGCGCGACCTCACCAAGACCTTTGGCGACAAGACGGTCGTCGACCAGCTCAACATGACCATCGAGGAAGGCCAGCTCTACGGTTTCCTCGGCCCCAACGGCTCGGGCAAGACCACCGCCATCCGCATGATGTGCGGCCTGGTGCCGCTGACCTCCGGGCGCGGCACCTGCCTGGGCTTCGACATCGCCACGCAGGCACCCAAGATCAAGCCTCTGCTGGGCTACATGACCCAGCACTTCAGCCTCTACCGCGACCTGACGGTGCGCGAGAACCTGCAGTTCGTCTGCAAGCTCTACGGCATCAAGGACGTGGCCGGGCGGGTCACCGAGCTGGTCAAGCAGTTCGCCTTCGACAACGAAGGCCGCGACCGCCAACGCGTGGGCACCATGTCGGGCGGCTGGAAGCAGCGCCTAGCCCTGGCCTGCGCGATGGCGCACCGCCCCCGCATCCTGCTGCTCGACGAGCCCACCGCAGGTGTCGACCCGAAGGCCCGCGAAGCCTTCTGGGACATCCTGCAGGACATCGCTTCGACCGGCGTGTCGGTGCTGGTGAGCACGCACTACATGGACGAGGCCATGCGCTCGAACCGCATCGCCTACGTGCTGTATGGCCGCTTGCTGGTGGACGACGCGCCCGAGCGGGTGCTGGCCGACGCGCCCCTGGTGGCCGCGCAGGTGCCGCTGCAGGAGGTGTTCCGCCACCCGCACCTGGCGCACGACCCGCGCATCGTGCGGCTCTCGCAGCAGGGCAACAGCATCCGCGTGGTGGCCCGCTCGCACGAGGACGTGGGCTCTTGGGTGCACGACCTGGCCCAGCATGGCCTGCACGCGGGCACGCCCGTCGACATCGACGTGGGCCTGGAAGACGTCTTTTTCTACCTGACCCTGCAGCAGCAGGGTTCCATCACGCAGTTCTGAGGTGCCCCAGGTGTTACAGGCTTTCAACCGCATCGCCGCCATCGCCACCAAGGAGCTGATCCACATGGTGCGCGACCGCATGACCTTCGTGTCGCTGCTGTCGGTCACCATCGGCTACGTGATCGTCTTCGGCTACGCGATCAACCCCGACCCGCGCCACATCCCGACGGTGGTGGTCGATCACGACAAGAGCGAGTTCTCGCGGCTGTACAAGGCGGCGCTGCAGCAGTCGGTCTACCTCGAAATCGACCCGCGCCAGCTGACGTCGGACCAGGCCAGCGAGATGCTGCGCAAGGCGCAGACCTCGGTGGTCGTCGAGATCCCGCCGGACTTCACGCGCAACCTGATGCGCGGCCTGCCGGCGCAGATCCTGGTCGAGGCCGACGCCACCGACCCGGTCTCGCTCAACGGCGCCATCACCTCCACCGGCGTTT
>NZ_DCXA01000300.1:0-3679 GCF_002328915.1 Aquabacterium sp. UBA2148 | reverse complement strand
CACGCCCCGCCCAACCCTGCGCCCCTGTCCCACCCGCCCGAGCCCTGAAAGCCCCGCCCGATGGCCATCCAATGGTTCCCCGCTCACATGAACGTGACCAAGAAAGCCATCCTCGAACGCATCAAGGACATCGATGTCGTCATCGAGCTGCTCGACGCCCGCCTACCCGGCTCCAGCGCCAACCCGATGCTTGCCCAGATCACTGGCAACCGCCGCAAGCTCAAGGTGCTCAACAAACAGGACCTGGCCGACCCGGTGCAGACCGAGGCCTGGCTGGCCTGGTGGCGCGAGCAGAGCGACACCGGCGCCATCTCTCTCGACGCCGGTGAACGCGCCCCGGCCCAGCGCCTCATCAACGCCTGCCGCGAGCTGGCCCCCAACCGCGGCGGCATGGACAAGCCCCTGCGCGTGCTGATCTGCGGCATCCCCAACGTGGGCAAGTCGACCCTGCTCAACACCCTGGTCGGCAAGAAGGCCGCCAAGACGGGCGACGAAGCCGGGGTGACCCGCATCGAGCAGCGCATCAACCTGGCCAGCGACTTCTACCTGTTCGACACGCCCGGCATGCTCTGGCCCAAGATCCACGTCGAGAAAAGCGGCTACCACCTGGCCGCCAGCGGCGCCGTGGGCAAGAACGCCTACGACGAAGAAGAGGTGGCGCTGGAGCTGGCCAACAGCCTCAAGGGCCCCTACCCCCACCTGCTGGCCTCGCGCTACAAGCTCGACGATGTCGACGCCATCCCGTCCATGCATGACGACGCGCTGCTGACCGAGATCGGCCGCAAGCGCGGCGCCGTGATCAGCGGCGGGCGCGTCAACATGCAAAAGGCCGCCGAGGTGCTGATCAACGATTTCCGCTCATCGGTCATGGGCCGCATCACGCTCGAAACCCCCGCGCAGTTCGAAGCCTGGTGCGCCGCCGCCGAGGCCGCAGAGGCCGAGAAACAAGCCAAGAAGCTCGCGCGCCAGAAAGCCGCCAAACGCGGCACGCGAGATGCCCTGCCCGATGACGAAACCGACGCCGAAGACTGAGCAGATCGCCCACCACCCGAGATGAGCCAGCCACGCGCGCCCCTGCTGCCCCCCAACGCCCGCACCGCATCTGCGGCCCACGCTGCGCCGGAGGCCGAGGGTGTTTTCACCCCGAAAGGCATCGCGCCCACGCCGGAGCAACGCGCCATCCAGCTGGTGCGCAAGCCCCACCTCATCATCGAAGCCAACGCGGGCGCGGCCAAGACCACCACGCTGGCGCTGCGCCTGGCACAGGCCCTGCTGCGCGGCGCCGACCCCCAACGCGTGCGCGTGCTGACCTACACCGATGCCGCCGTGCAGGCATTCAACGACGCCATGGCCCGCATCGGCCTGGGCGCCGACGTGCGTCGCCAGGTGCGCGTGCAAACCTTCGACGCCTTCTGCACCGAGCGCCTGCTGGCCATCGAAGGCGCGCCCGTTGCCTTGCTCGACAAAGCCGAGCAGCTGCGGCCCCATGTGCTCCAAGCCATCGACCGCGTGCTGCACAACGCCGACGAACGCCACCCCGACGAGTTCACCTTCGACGGCCGCAACGAAGCCAGCGTCGAAGGCCTGCTGTCGGACTTCCTGCACCTCAAGGGCACGATGCAGCTTCAGGTTGAAGCGTCCGATCGCGTGCTCACCCCGAAGGTGGCGGCCGAGCTGGGCCGCGAGTACGCCACGCTGAAGATCTTCCATGCGTACGAGCACATCCGCCGAGGTGGCCACCCCGACCACCCCGTGTTCCGCGCTGAGCACGACGCGACTCACGACCTGGCCCGCCTGCTGACCGACGAAGACGCCTGGATCGGGGTGGGCGAAGGTGGGGAGCACCCGCTCGCCATGGGCCTGCACCTCGTGCTGGTCGACGAGATGCACGACACCAACCGCGCCATGTTCACCGTGCTGCGCGAGCTGATGGCACGCAACCGCGCGGGCTTCGTCGGCGTGGGCGACCGCGACCAGGTCATCCATGCCATCTCGGGTGCCGACGCCCGCTTCATGACGGAGGCCTTCGACCGCGAGGTGGCCCCGGCCACGCGCATGCCGCTGAGCACCACCTGGCGCTTCGGCCAGAAACTGGCCACCGCCGTCGGCAAGCTGGCGCAAAAGCCTTGCGTGGCGCAACGCCCCGCCGGCCTGGCCGACACCGAAGTCGAAGTCATCCGCACCACCGACCCAAGCGAGGTGCGCGTGCACCTGCGACGGCTCATCACCGAGCGCGTGGGCCTGGACGCGAAGGCCCCGCTGTCGAACATCGCCATCCTGCTGCGCCAACCGCACCAATCGGTCGAGCTGGAGAACCTGCTGCTCGACCATGGCATCGACCACCGCACCAGCGGTTTTTTGCCCTACCTGCAGCGCCCCGAGGTGCTGTTTGTGCGCGGCCTGCACGCCTGCGCGCGCGACGCGCTCGGCCTGATCGAGCGCACCGAGACCCGTGAAGCCGTGCTGCGCGCGCTGCTGCGCTTCGCCGGCTCGCGCGTGGACACGGGCGACCTGAGCCCCGAGCAGGCAGAGGACACCGCCCTGCTGGCCAAGCTCGAAAAGCAGGCCATCAAAGCGGTCTGCGACGACCCCTCGTTCGCTCCCGACTTCCTGAACAACCAGGTGCTGCGCAACGCGCCAGATGCGATCAGGCCCTTGCTCGAAGACGCGCTCGACGTCATCGACAGCGACGACCCCGATGTCTGGCAACGCCGCTTCGTGCGCGTGCTGCAGCCGCAGCGCCTGGCCGCGCGCATGATGGTGCGCAAGCAGGACATCGAGCAAGTGATCGGCAACCTCGAAGGCCTGATCCGATCGGCCTCGGGCTACGATCACCTCACTTCGTTCTTCAGGTCCATGAACGAGCGCGAGGTGCGCCAGCACCACATGCCCAAGAAGCACGCCCTGCTGCTCTCGAGCATCGAAGCTGCCAAGGGCCTGGAGTTCGACCACGTGATCCTGCCAGGTCTCAACAAGGGTGAATTCGCCCTGGGCGGCCACTCGGTGGACAATCGCAACCTGCTCTACGTCGCGATGACCCGCGCGCGGCGGCGTCTCACCATCCTGTGCGATGCCAGCCGCCCCAGCGCCTACCTGCGGGACGCCGGTCTGCTCTGACCCGCGCCCGCCCCCCACACCACAACAACAAACAAGAAAAGAGACACCATGCCCCAACACGACCACATCAGCATGGCGCTGTTCTGCGACTTCGAGAACGTCGCCCTCGGCGTGCGCGACGCCAACTACGAGAAGTTCGACATCAAGCGCGTGCTCGAGCGCCTGCTGCTCAAGGGCAGCATCGTCGTCAAGAAGGCCTACTGCGACTGGGAGCGCTACAAGGGCTTCAAGGCCCCCATGCACGAGGCCAACTTCGAGCTCATCGAGATCCCGCACGTGCGCCAGTCGGGCAAGAACTCAGCCGACATCCGCCTGGTGGTCGACGCGCTCGACCTCTGCTACACCAAGGCCCACGTCAACACCTTCGTCATCATCTCGGGCGATTCCGACTTCTCGCCCCTGGTCTCCAAGCTGCGCGAGAACGCCAAGCACGTCATCGGCGTGGGCGTGAAGCAATCAACGTCTGACCTCCTGATCGCCAACTGCGACGAGTTCATCTACTACGACGACCTGGTGCGCGGCACGGCTCGCCGACCCGGCGCCAACACCCAAGGCGGGCGCG
>NZ_DCXA01000160.1:0-6421 GCF_002328915.1 Aquabacterium sp. UBA2148 | reverse complement strand
GCCAAGCGCATGGGTGACTACCCCCTATTTGAGAATGGGCAAACGCCGAGGGAGGTGAATCCCTCGGCCTACCCGGCTCGCGCCACACCTGCGGGCAAAACGCGAGCGGAGGTGCAATCAGAATTGGCCAAAGCGATCCGCATGGGTGATGCGCCCTTGCTGGAAAACGGCATGACCCCTCGCGAGGTGAATCCGCATCTGTACCCCGCTCGCTGACGACGGGGCGCAAATACCATTGTCATTTTTGGAAAACACTCCCTGGCGGCATACCCCTGCGACGCATGAGCAGATACGCCGCCGGGATCACGAACATCGACAGCAGCGGCGCCGTGATCATCCCCCCAACCATGGGCGCGGCGATGCGCTGCATGACCTCGGAGCCCGTGCCTGCCCCCCACATGATCGGCAGCAAACCCGCCAGAATCACTGCCACCGTCATGGCCTTGGGGCGCACGCGCAGCACGGCACCGTCACGGATGGCGTCCAGCAGGTCATCGACACTGACCTGGCCCTTGTCGATGCGCTCACCCCAAGCCTGCTTGAGGTAGAGCAGCATGATCACGCCGAACTCGGCGGACACGCCAGCCAATGCAATGAACCCGACTGCCCCGGCCACCGACAGGTTGTAACCCAACAGGTAGAGCAACCAGATGCCGCCCACCAGGGCAAAGGGCAGCGTGGCCATGATCAGCAAGGCTTCGTCAAACGCGCCGAATGTCAGGTACAGCAACACGAAGATGATCAGCAGCGTGAAGGGCACCACCACCTTGAGCTTGGCCGTGGCCCGCTCCAGGAACTCGAACTGGCCTGACCAGGACACCGAGTAGCCAGGCGGCAGTTTGACCTTGGCCGCGACAGCCTTTTGCATGTCCTGCACCGCTGAGCGCAGGTCTCGCCCCCGGATGTCCACATACACCCAGCCAGACAGGCGGGCGTTCTCGCTGCGCAGCATGGGTGGGCCATCGGTTACGCGGATGTCGGCCACGTCGGACAAGACCAGGCGCTGCCCGCGCTCGTTCACGATGGGCAAGGTGCGCAGTTTTTCCAGCGAATCACGTGTTTCGCGTGGGTAGCGCAGGTTGATCGGGAAGCGCTGCAAACCTTCCACCGTCTCGCCGATGTTCTCGCCGCCCACTGCCGAGCTGATAACCGACTGCACATCGGCGATGTTCATGCCAAAGCGCGCGGCGGCATCGCGGCGGATGTTGACGTCCACATACCGGCCACCTGTCAGGCGTTCGGCCAAGGCGCTGCTGACACCGGGCACATCCTTGAGCGCCCGCTCGATCTCACCCGTGAGTCGGTCGATGGTGGCCAGGTCGGTGCCCGCCACCTTGACGCCCACGGGGCTCTTGATGCCGGTGGCCAGCATGTCGATGCGGTTGCGGATGGGAGGCACCCAGATGTTGGCCAGGCCGGGCACCTTGACAATGCGGTCCAGCTCTTCAACCAGCCTGTCTTGCGTCATGCCCGGGCGCCATTGGTCTTTGGGTTTGAATTGGATGGTGGTCTCGAACATCTCCATGGGTGCCGGGTCGGTCGCGGTTTCGGCGCGGCCTGCCTTGCCGTAGACGCTGGCCACCTCGGGCACGGTCTTGATCAAACGGTCGGTCTGCTGAAGCAGCTCGGCGGCCTTGCCTGCGGACAAGCCCGGCAGGGCCGTGGGCATGTAGAGCAGGTCGCCCTCGTCTAGTTTGGGCATGAACTCGCCGCCAATGTGCTGCAAGGGCCACAAGCTGAGCAACAGCAACACGGCGGCCACAGCCAGCGTGCGCTTGGGGCCTTGCAAGACCGCATTGAGCAACGGGCGGTAGATGGCAATCAGGAATCGGTTGAGCGGGTTGCTCTGCTCGCTGGGGATGCGGCCACGGATCAGGTAACCCATCAGCACGGGGACCAGCGTGACCGACAAGCCCGCTGCCGCCGCCATGGCGTAGGTCTTGGTGAAGGCCAGCGGCGAGAACAGCCGCCCCTCTTGCGCCTCCAGCGTGAACACCGGCACAAAGGACAGCGTGATGATCAACAGCGAGAAAAACAGCGCGGGCCCGACCTCGGCCGCCGAGTCGCCGATGACCTTCCAGCGCTCGGCACCTTCCAGCGTTTGATCGGGGTGGGCCTGCTCCCAATGTTCCAGATGCTTGTGTGCGTTCTCGATCATCACAACGGCTGCGTCCACCATGGCGCCAATGGCAATGGCGATGCCACCCAGCGACATGATGTTGGCGTTCACCCCTTGGTGGTGCATGACGATGAAAGCCGCCAGGATGCCCAGGGGCAGCGAGATGATGGCCACCAGGGCCGAGCGCAGGTGAAACAAAAAGACAAAGCACACCACGGCCACCACGGCGAACTCTTCGAGCAGCTTGTGAGAGAGGTTCTCCACCGCGCGCTCGATGAGGGTGGATCGGTCGTACACCGGCACGATCTCCACCCCTTTGGGCAAGCTGGCTTGCAGGGTCTTGAGCTTGGCCTTCACCGCAGCAATCGTCTCCAATGCGTTTTTGCCTGAGCGCATCACGATCACGCCGCCAGCGGCTTCCCCCTCACCGTCCAACTCGCCAATGCCCCGGCGCATCTCCGGCCCCATCTGGATGCGGGCCACATCCCCTAAGCGCACTGACACGCCTGCGTCGGTGGTCATCAGGGGCACTTGTCGGAAATCGTCCAGCGATTGCAAGTAGCCCGAGGCGCGCACCATGTACTCGGCCTCGCCCAACTCCAGCACTGAACCGCCCGCTTCCTGGTTGGCCTTCTGGATGGCCTCAACCACCTGGGTGTGCGGGATGCCGTAGGTGGCCAGTTTGTCGGGGTCCAGCACCACTTGGTACTGGCGCACCATGCCGCCCACCGAGGCCACTTCCGCCACATTGGGCACGGTCTTGAGTTCGTACTTTAGGAACCAGTCCTGCAAGGCACGCAACTGACCCGCATCCTGTGTGCCTCCACGGTCCACCAGGGCGTATTGGTAAATCCAGCCCACGCCCGTGGCGTCGGGCCCCAGCGACGCCTTGGCGCTGGCAGGCAAACGCGACTGAACCTGGTTCAGGTACTCCAGCACACGCGAGCGGGCCCAGTACAGATCGGTGCCGTCCTCGAACAGCACGTAGACATACGAGTCGCCGAAGAAAGAGTACCCCCGCACCGTCTTGGCGCCAGGCACCGACAGCATGGTCGTGGTCAGCGGGTAGGTGACCTGGTTCTCGACGATGCGCGGCGCCTGGCCTGGGTAGGTCGTGCGGATGATGACTTGCACATCAGACAGGTCGGGCAAGGCGTCCAGCGGCGTTCTCGCAACCGAATACACCCCCCATGCACTGAGCATCAAGGTGGCCAGCAGCACCAGAAAGCGATTGGTGATGGACCAACGGATCAGGCGGGCGATCATGGCTTGCTCCCTTGCTTGGCCGGGCCATGGGTGTGATGGGGCACCTCGGGCGCAGGCTGGGGCTCGGGTGCCAGGTGCGACAGTCGGGTCAACTGCGGCATGCCGTCGGCATCCATGTAGAACTCAAAGCTCACCGGGTCACCCACCTCCAGATGGCGGGGCAGCCCGCCCTTGAGCGGCACCTTGAAATCCATCGTCATAGAGCCCCACTTGAGTGAGGCAATCGGCCCGTGCGACAAGGTGATGGCCTCGTCTGCCAGGGCTTCCACCTTGCCCTGACCTTCGTGTCTGGGCGCGGTGTTGTCCATGGTCGGTGCCGGTGCGCCATTGAGCCGCGCCTCAACACCCTTGAGGCTGGCTTCGGAATCGATCAGGAACTGCGATGACACCACCACACGCTGGCCCACATCCAGGCCGCGCTTGACCTCGGTTTGCCCATCGCTCTCGATGCCTGCCTCGATCTCGACCGGGCGGAACCGCCCTTTGTCTTCGGCCAGCATCACCACGGTGCGTTTGCCTGTCTGGATGACGGCCTCAGTGGGGATCAACAAGGCCTTCTCAGCACGCATGTCCATGAACTGCATGGTCACGCTCATGCCAGGCACGAGGTGCATGCCTGGGTTGTTCAATTGAACGCGGGCCTTGAGGGTGCGGGTGCCAGGGTTGACCTCTGGCACCAGAGCCTGAACCGTGCCTTCAAAGGAAGTGCCAGGCACAGCCGGGCTGCGCGCCTGTACCTTGGTGCCTGGGCGCAGTTGTGCGACCTGACTCTCCGGCACTTCGGCGTTGGCCCAAACCGTGGACACGCCGTTGATGCGCAACAAGGTGGCCCCTGGCATGACGGACATGCCTTCGCGCACCATCAACTCACTGAGCACGCCGTTGATGGGTGCCGCCAAAGTGATGCGCGGCTGGGTCTTGCCGGTTTGCTCGACGCGCTTGATCTGATCCTCGCTCATGCCGACCTGACGCATGCGCTGGCGAGCGCCATCGACCAAGCTGCCCAGGTCGTGGCCCTGCATGCGGCGAACAGACAAGAACTCTTCTTGTGCCGCCACCCAGTCCGGCACGTAGAGATCGGCCAGGGGTTGACCTTGTTTGACCGCATCCAACGTGGCGCGCACATGCAGCCTCTCGACAAACCCTGCCGCCCGCGCTTGCAGGACAACCTGGTCGCGTTCGTTGTAGGCGATGCTGCCCACGGCAGAAACTTGGGGTGACAGCACACCCTCGGTGACCTCTGCGGTGCGCACGCCCAGGTTCTGCTGGATGCGTGGGCTCACAGTGACCTTGCCCTGGTCGCCATCGCTGTCTGCGTAGACGGGCACCAGCATCATGTCCATGAATGGCGACTTCGCGGGCTTGTCAAACTTGTTGCCCGGCACCATGGGGTCGTGGTAGTACAAGATCTTCTTGCCGGTGACTGGGTCCATGTCGCCAGCCTTGAGGCCATCGGCGATGTGGCGCCGGGTGGCGTCTTCACCCTCGGCCACGCTTTGCGGCAGGGCTTGGGTGGCGTTTGCTTCAGCGGCGGGCTGAGCGGGGTGCTGATCTGCGTCGGCGCTCATGCCCATGCCTCTTTGCATGCCCAACGCGTACAGGCCATACGAGGCGGCACTCAGTGCTGTGGCGGCAATCATGGCGATCACCAGATTATTGAGTTTCATGTGAGGCTCCGTGTCAGCGGTCAAGAACGGGCATGGTCAAGTCGTGTTCCACCGGAATCAGGTAGTTGAGCTGCGCCCAGATGCGAGCTACTTCCATGTCGAGTCGAAGCCGGTCCATCTGGGTGTCCAAGGCCATGCGGCGAGCCTCCAGCACGGAGGCCAGCGTGCCGCTCCCGCCTCGGTAGGCGGTCAAAGCGGCCTGGGTTCGCTCGGCTGCCAGGGGGATCAAGACGCTGTCGTAGCGACGCAGTCGATCCCGGCTGCTCTGCCAAGTCTGGAGCATCGCCGTGACCTGGGAAAGGTGCTCCCGTGTGGCTTCTTCGCGCTGGGCGCGCATCTGCTCAACGGTGGCCAACTTGGCAGCCAGGTCGCGGTCTTGACGGCTCTTTTGATCCCATTGCAAGGGAACAGAGACATTGACAGAGGCCATCTTGGAATAGCCGGGCCCACGTTGACTGAGCATCAGCTCCACACCCCAGTCGGCTTGTTTGTTGGCTCGGGCCAGGTCTGCGTCGGCCTGGGCCATCTCTTCCTGCCGGATCAGGACGGTGATGTCAGGGTGCGCGGTCAGGGTGCTTTCCAGATCGTTCAGGTGCGAGGGAACATGGCGGGTGTCGGGCGCATCGCCCAGGGGCGTGTCGGCTGCACGACCTGTCCACCGGCGCAGCGCGGTCTGCGCTGTGCTCACTTCACGCATGGCCTGGTCGATGCGGTCATCCACCTGAGCAAGCGCTGCGCGGGCAGCGAGCACTTCAGTTTGCGATCCTCTGCCCCCTCGATAGGCGACCTCAGTCGCCTCCACTTGCAGGCGGATTTCATCGCGCTGGGCCTTGACCAGGGCCAGCATGCGTTCCTGGTAGTAGAGATCCAGCCAGGCCATGGCCGTGTCACGTTGCAATTGAGCCAGCGCCTGGGCCCGGCTGGCCTCGCTGGCCTGGGCTTCCCGCTCAAAGCGCATGGACCGTGCAAGGCGTTTGTCTTGACGGGTGAACTCCTGCATGAGGCCCACCGAGCGCATGGTCATGAAATCGCGGGTGACGCTGAAGCGATCAGGCCCGCTGATGGGCAAGTTGTTGATGCCCAGTTTGAGGACGGGATCAGGTTGCTGAGCGGCTGAAACCGCCATGTCGCGGGCAGCCGCCGTGGCGTGGTTCTGGGCCACCAGTTGTTGTGAGCGTGCCTGGGACAGCCTGAGAGCCTGTTCAAACGTCAGGACATCCCCGGCATGGGCGTGGAAGGATGCGAGGCTGAGGGCCACCAGAACGGCGACACCTTGGAAGCGCGTGCGAATGCGCGTGAGCACGCGCATGCAAATGGGATGGCCGAGATCGACCAGTTGCATGCCCCTGCGTGACAGGAGCGAAAAAAG
>NZ_DCXA01000176.1:2799-6762 GCF_002328915.1 Aquabacterium sp. UBA2148 | reverse complement strand
CTCGAGCGCGCCCGCGACATCGGCGTGCAGACGCACCTGGTGGCCACACCGGCCGGCATCCTCAATGTGCACCACGAACTGGGCCTCGACCGCAGCAAGCTCGAGGCCCTCGCCACCCAGGCCCATGCGCCAGGCGATGTCGGTGCCTGCATCGCCAGCGGCAGCTTCACCACCGACGCGATGGTGATCGCTCCGTGCTCCATGAAGACGCTGGCCAGCGTGGCGCACGGCTTCGGTGACAACCTGCTCACGCGCGCGGCCGACGTCACCCTCAAGGAACGTCGCCGCCTCGTGCTGATGGTGCGAGAAACGCCCTTCAACCTGGCCCACCTGCGCAACATGACCGCCGTCACCGAGATGGGCGGCATCGTCTTCCCACCGCTGCCTGCGTTCTACAACAAGCCGCAAACCATCGCGCAACTCATCGACGACACGGTCGAGCGGGTGCTGCAACTGGTGGGCATCGAAGGTGCGCACCCCAGCGAGTGGCAGGGGCTTTGAGCGGCAACCTGGCGATGCCGCGAAGCCGTCGCCGAGCGACGGCGCCCAGCGGCCAGCGCTGACCAATCAGCGCTGAGGCGACTCGCTGATCAGCCTCACCCCTGCACCAGAGTTCTCGGCGCCAGCCATGCGGGTGGTGCCCAACACGTCATCGGCGCCCTTCCAGGTGCGCCACGCCGCCGTGACCATGTTGGGGTACTCGGCCCGACCTCGGCTGCCGTTGTAACGCCCCAAGGCCATGAAGAGGTTGCCCTTTTCGCGGTCGAGGTAGTGGCGCAGGATCACGCAGCCAAAGCGCAGGTTGGTCTGCATGTGAAACAGGCTGGCCGGGTCGCCCGTGCCGATCAGGCGCGACCAGAAGGGCATGACCTGCATGTAGCCCCGAGCGCCCACCGACGAGATCGCGTACTTGCGGAAACCGCTCTCGACCTGGATCAGACCCAGCACCAGGCTGGGCTCCAGCCCCGCTCGCTTGGCCTCGTAGCAGACGGTGACCAGGAATTCCTTGCGCACCAGGTCATCCGGCTTGCGTTTGAGGAGCTTGCTCTCCAGCGACGCGGCCCAGGTTTCGCACTGCTGACGCTGGCGGGCATCGGCAAAACTCAGGGCTGGCGCGCTGCGTCCGATGGCCGCAGAAAGCGCGGTGCGCACCGAATCTGCAAGGGGCTCTTCGGCCTGGGCGCCGGCTTGAGCCAGGCGCGGCGCCATCGCCAGGCACAGCACCGCCAAACCAAGCCGGCTGCGCCTCACCCAGCCACGCGCCTCTTGCGACGCAGGCAAGGCAAGTGACCACGAGAAAAGGCGCAAAGGCGGCAGCATGACAAAGACAACCTTAACCCAGCGACATCGCCCCGATCAGCCGATCTGCAAGCGAGAAAGCAGCTGACTCAGGACTTCGTTCACGGGCAGCTTGGTCGCTTCCGCGTCCTGACGGCCCTGGTACTCGGCCACGCCGTCCTTCAAGCCCTTGTCGCCGAAGACCACGCGGTGCGGCACACCGATCAGCTCCCAGTCGGCGAACATGGCGCCCGGGCGCTCGCCACGGTCGTCGAGGATGACGTCCACGCCCTTGGCCAGCAGCTGCGCGTGCAGCTCGTCGGCGGCGGCCTTGACCGCCTCGGAGCGGTCGTAGCCCACCGGGCAGATCACCACGGTGAAGGGCGCGATGCTGTCCGGCCAGATGATGCCGCGCTCGTCGTGCTTTTGCTCGATGGCCGCGCCCAGGATGCGCGTCACGCCGATGCCGTAGCACCCCATCTCGAAGTGCTTGGGCTTGCCGTCCACATCGAGGAAGGTGGCGTTCATCGCCTTGGAGTACTTGGTGCCCAGGTAGAACACGTGGCCCACCTCGATGCCGCGCTGGATGGCCAGCACACCCTTGCCGTCGGGCGAGGGGTCGCCTTCGACGACGTTGCGGATGTCGGCGATCAGGTCGGGCTCGGGCAGGTCACGGCCCCAGTTCACACCACGGATGTGGAAGCCCGCCTCGTTGGCGCCACACACCCAGTCGGCCATGTGGGCCACGGTGCGGTCGGCGATGACCTTGACGGGCTTCTTCAGGTTGATGGGACCGAGGAAGCCGGGCTTGGTGCCGAAGTGCTCGATGATTTCAGACTCGGTGGCGAAGCGGAAACCGGCCTTCAGGCCCAGGGTCTGGCCGTTGCCATCGGTCAGCTCCAGCTTGCCGGCCTTGACCTCGTTGAGGTCGTGGTCGCCGCGCACCAGCAGCAGCCAGATGGTGGACTTGACGATCTCACCCTGGTCGTTGGTCTCGTCGGTGGCCAGCACCAGCGACTTGACGGTCTGGCTCAGGGGCAGGCCCAGCAGCTCGGCCACGTCGGGGCAGGTGCTCTTGCCCGGCGTGGCAACCTTCTCCATCGCTTGCGTTGCGGCCCCACGGGTGGCGATCAGCGCGACGCCCTCGGCCAGCTCGATGTTGGCGGCGTAGTCGCTGGTCGGGCAGTACACGATGGCGTCTTCGCCCGTGTCGGCGATCACCTGGAACTCGTGCGAGCGGTCGCCCCCGATGGCGCCCGTGTCGGCGGCCACGGCGCGGAATTGCAGACCCAGGCGCTCGAAGATGCGCGAGTAGGCCGCGTACATCGCGTCGTAGGTCTTGCCAGCGCCTTCCACGTCGCGGTCGAAGGAATAGGCGTCCTTCATCGTGAACTCGCGGCCACGCATCACGCCGAAGCGCGGGCGGCGCTCGTCGCGGAACTTGGTCTGGATCTGGTAGAAATTCTTGGGCAGCTGGCGGTAGCTGCGCAGCTCCTGGCGAGCGATGTCGGTGATCACCTCTTCAGCCGTGGGCTGGATGACGAAGTCGCGGCCATGGCGGTCCTTGAAGCGCAGCAGCTCGTCGCCCATCTTGTCGAAGCGGCCGGTCTCCTGCCACAGCTCGGAGGGCTGCACCACGGGCATGACCAGCTCGACGCAACCTGCCTTGTTCAGCTCCTCCCGGATGATGTTCTCGACCTTGCGGATCGAGCGCAGCCCCATGGGCATGTAGTTGTACAGGCCCGCACCCAGCTTCTTGATCAGGCCCGCGCGCATCATCAGCTTGTGGCTGACGATCTCGGCATCAGCCGGGGCTTCTTTCAGGGTGGAGATGAAGAACTGAGAGGCTTTCATGGCAGAAAAAAAGAGCACCGCTCGATTGAGGCCTTGACAAACGCTCTAGGCGTTTCGGCTCAGCGGTGCAATAATGAAACCAGTTGAAAATTCGGAGTTGATTATGCTCGACCGTGAAGGCTTTCGGCCCAACGTCGGCATCATCCTGCTCAACCACCGGAACCAGGTATTTTGGGGCAAGCGGATCCGCACCCACTCCTGGCAATTCCCTCAAGGCGGCATCAAGCATGGTGAGTCGCCTGAGCAGGCGATGTTCCGCGAACTCCACGAAGAGGTGGGTTTGCTGCCCGAGCACGTGCGCATCGTGGCGCGCACGCGGGACTGGCTCCGCTATGAAGTGCCCCAGCACTTCATCCGCAAAGACGCGCGCGGGCACTACAAGGGCCAGAAACAGATCTGGTTCCTGTTGCAACTCATGGGTCGCGACTGCGACATGAACCTGCGGGCCAGCACCCACCCTGAATTCGACGCCTGGCGTTGGCACGAGTACTGGGTGCCGCTGGAGACGGTCATCGAGTTCAAGCGCGACGTCTACCAGTTGGCGCTGTCCGAGCTGGCGCGCTTCCTGCCAAAGCCTTTCAATGGCGGTGGTGGCGGCAATCGCTACCTGCGCGGCAGCATGCGTGGTGCGCAGTCCAGCCCTGCAGATTTCGCTGATGCCTGCGAAGGCCTTGGTTGGCCCCAAGCCAGCAACGCCGCCGACGCCGAATTGGCGAGCGACGAACCAGGTGGGCTGAATTCAATCGGCGCCAAGTGAGCGGCAAGTGAGCCACTGACAGGCCAGTAACGGGCCACACCTGGCCTCAAAGGGCGCCGCCGTTGAGCCAGGCG
>NZ_DCXA01000176.1:1977-2641 GCF_002328915.1 Aquabacterium sp. UBA2148 | reverse complement strand
CGCACTCGGCGTCGCCGGGGTTGATGCCGCAGCGCACGCGCTTGATGATGTTCAGGCCCTGCTTGTTGTAGTGGCCGGCCTTGGCGATGTCGATGCGCGACTCGCGGAACATGATCACGTACTTGGGCACGGCTTCAGCGGGCAGTTCATCCCAGTACTGTGCGGGGATGCCTGACTCTGCAGCCTTGATCAGCTTGAGCGCGTGGTCGAACTTGGTCAGCCAGTACTCGCGCGAGACCTGACCGAAGGTGTCGGGGAACTTGCTGCGGTTGATGACCATCTGCACGGTCGGGATCATGATGGGCAGCTTGCCGATGCCGCCGGTTTTGCCCAGGCCCTTGTGCAGCTCGAAGGGCTTGAAAGCCACGGCCGGCAGGGTCACCATGTCGACGTTGCCGTTGTTGAACTTCGGACCGATGTTGGTCACGTCCACCGACACGGGCTGGGCGCCAATGCGCTGGATCATCACGCTTTGGGCCTTGTCGTAGTCGAAAGCGGCGATCTTCTTGCCCGACAGGGCTTCAACGGAATTGACCTTGCGGTCGCGCACCATCGGGTAGGCGGCGCCCAGGGGGAAGATGCCAGCGACTTCGTAGTTGCCATCGACCATCAGCTTGGAGGCCTTCGGGTCGGCGAACACCTGGATGACCTTGCGCACGACTTC
>NZ_DCXA01000176.1:0-1927 GCF_002328915.1 Aquabacterium sp. UBA2148 | reverse complement strand
CTGGATGACCTTGCGCACGACTTCGTACGAGGCGTCGATGTCGACCTTGCCGCCCTTGACGATGGTGGTCGAGCCGATGGAGTCGATCGAGGTCGAGACCTGGTTGAACTGACGCAGCCGCAGGGCGGTGGAGATGACGGCATCGCACTGACCGGCACGGAAGTCTTCGACCGCCACGCGCTCGTCGACGTAGCCTTTGAGCTCGATGTCCACCTTCTGCTTTTGCATGGTGATGGCGTAGTCGGTGGCCTGGGCATAGACATCACCGGTCTTGCCGGCGACGTCCCAGACACAGACCAGGGTTTTGGCCTGCGCTGCGGGGGCAACGCCCAGGGCAGCGATGGTGGCGGATGCGGCCAGGGCCAGGGGCTTGGAACGCGAGAGTGCGCGAGAGAACAAGGACATGGAACAGGACTCCAAGGTGGGGTCGGAAACCGATCGGGTACAGCGTTGTAACGCCCCGCGTGGGGGTGTGTCCGACAGTGACAACCCTTGGTCCGTCCTTCTGGGGGAACCGGGTGCCCCGTGCGGGACCCGATCATCATGCCGTCAATTCAACCCTGCAATTGTCACCAGCCGGAAAGTGACCACAGCAGCGGTCAAAAATGCCCCCGCCCCCCTCACCCACAGGCCGGGGATAACCCTGATTTCACCCTGGCGCGAGCCGTCAAGCCAGGACGAGGTTGTCCCGGTGGATGATTTCGGCTTCGTTGACAAAACCCAGGCGGGCTTCGATCTCGGCCGAAGGCCGGCGCACCAGCAGGCGCGCCTCCGAGCTGGCGTAGTTGGCCAGGCCCCGGGCGATGTCCTCTCCGCGCAGGTTGCGCACGGCGATGACGTCGCCTCGGTGGAAATCACCGAGCACCTCGACCATGCCGATGGGCAGCAGGCTGGCGCCACCCTCGAGCAGGCGGGTGGCAGCGCCTTCGTCGACCACGACGGCGCCGCGCAGTTGCAGGTGGTCGGCCATCCACTGCTTGCGGGCGGTGACTTTCTGCGTGGCCGCCACAAACAGCGAACCGATGGACTCGCCTTGAGCCAGGCGCACGAGCACGTCGCTCTCGCGGCCCCAGGCGATGACGGTGGAGGCCCCGCTGCGCGCGGCGCGCTTGGCGGCCAGCACTTTGGTGATCATGCCGCCGGTGCCCACGCTGGAGCCGGCACCACCGGCCATGCGCTCTAGCTCCGGGTCACCCGCGGTGCAGACGTCGATGAAGCGGGCGGCCGGGTCCTTGCGCGGGTCGGCGCTGTACAGGCCCTTCTGGTCGGTGAGAATGACCAGCGCATCGGCTTCGACCAGGTTGGCCACCAGGGCGCCCAGGGTGTCGTTGTCACCGAACTTGATCTCGTCGGTGACCACGGTGTCGTTCTCGTTGATGACCGGCACGACCTTGTGCGTCAGCAGCGTCAGCAACGTGGTGCGGGCATTGAGGTAGCGCTCGCGGTCGGCCAGGTCGGCGTGGGTGAGCAGCACCTGCGCGCTGCCCATGCCATGCGAGCGCAGCTGGGTTTCGTACATCTGCGCCAGGCCCATCTGGCCGACGGCGGCAGCGGCTTGCAACTCGTGCAGCTCTTTCGGGCGGGTGGTCCAGCCCAGGCGCTTCATGCCTTCGGCGATCGCACCGCTTGACACCATGATGACTTCGCGACCGTCGGCGGCCAGCGCGGCCATCTGGCGGCACCAGTTGCCAATGGCCTCGGCGTCAACGCCCTTGCCTTCGTTCGTGACCAGGCTGGAGCCCACCTTCACGACGATGCGGCGGGCGTTCTTCAGGGTGTCGCTCATGAGCGCTTGGCCTTCTTGGCGGGTGCGGCCTTCTTAGCAGGTGCAGCCTTCTTGGCAGGTGCGGCCTTCTTGGCGGGTGCAGCCTTCTTCGCAGGTGCGGCCTTCTTCGCAGGTGCGGCCTTCTTCGCAGGTGCAGCCTTC
>NZ_DCXA01000167.1:0-7030 GCF_002328915.1 Aquabacterium sp. UBA2148 | reverse complement strand
TCGGCCAGCGCGGCCTGGGGTTGCAGGGCAGGCAGGTTTTGCGCCATTTGCGCCAGCCACGTCTGGGCCAGGCGCTGCGGCACGGCCTCGCCCAGGGCCAGGCCCCAGGCGGTGGACAGTTGCTTGCGCGAGCCAGCCTTGGCGGCCTTGAGCTCGCCTGCCAGGTCATGCGCGGGGCTGAGGTTGATGGTGAGCGCCTGGCCCGGTTGCCAGTGGCTGGAGATCTGCAGCACGCCCGGGCCGCTCAGGCCTCGGTGGGTGAAGAGCAGGTCTTCGGTGAAGCGTGCGAGGTGCGGGCCCTTGGCCTTGCCGCCGCGCTGCATCGGCGGCACGGTGGAGGGCGTTTCGATGACGACTTCGAGCGAGAGCCCGGCCAGCTCGGCGAAGGGGGCCCAGGTGTTGGCGTCGAAAGTCAGGGGCACGAGGGCAGGGCGCAGGGGCACCACGCGGTGGCCGAGTTCGCGGGCCCAGCGTTGGCCCGCATCGGTGGCACCGATCTTGGGGATCGAGGGGCCGCCTGTGGCGACGACGACCTGGTGGGCGCGCAGCACGCCTCGGTCGGTGTCGAGCTCGAAGCGGCTGCCGTCATCGGCCTGCAGGCCAAGTGGCCGGATGCCATCGACGCGGCAAGGCTGCCAGCGTTGCACGCCACCGGCCTCGCATTCGCGCAGCAGCAGCTGGATGATGTCGTCAGCGCGGTGGTCGCAAAAGAGCTGGCCTCGGTGCTTCTCGTGCCAGCGAACGCCGTGGCGCTCGATCAGCTCGATGAAGTCCTGAGGCGTGTAGCCGCTCAGGGCCGATCGGCAGAAGGCGGGGTTCTCGCCCAGGAAGTTGGCCACGCCGACTTCGCGGTTGGTGAAGTTGCAGCGGCCCCCACCGGAGATGCGGATTTTTTCGGCAACTTTGGGGGCGTGATCCAGCAGGAGGACCTTCAGGCCGCGCTGGCCCGCCACACCGGCGCAAAAGAGCCCGGCGGCACCAGCGCCGATGATGACAACGTCGAATGCAGACATGCGGCGATTGTCGCGGCAGTGGCGGGTGTTGCCGCGGTCTCAGGTGGACTCAATCGAGCCCAAGGGGGCGGCTGGCTGAAAAAACCGGTCGGCCTTCCAGGTCATCGGCCCGCACCAGCTGGTTGCGACCTTGGCGGCGCGCTTCGGCCAGTGCCTCGTCGGCACGGTGAATGGCTTCGTCGATCGACTCGCCAGGCTGGATCTGCACCACGCCGAAACTCAAGCTCAGCGCCGGCCGCTGCTGGCCGCTGCGCACCTTGTCGACATGACGCACCATGCGATCGGCCACGTGCAGGGCATCGGCCACGCCGGTGTCGGGCAGCAGGGCCACGAAGGCCTCACCACCCAGGCGCCCCATCAGGTCGCGGCTGCGAAGCAACGAGCGGGCGGATGAAGCCACGAACTTCAGCGCTTCGTCGCCGGCGGCATGGCCATGGTCAACGGTGAAGAGCCGGAAGTGGTCGATGTCAAAGCGCATGAGGGTGGCGCTGCCGGGCGTGCTCAGGCTCAGGGCCTGGGTGGCCAACTCCTGGAAGTGGCGGCGGTGGGGCACGAGGGTCAGCAGGTCGAAGTCGGCCATCAGGCGCAGCTGGTGGTGTGACTCACGCAGGTCCTGCTCGGTGCGCTCGTAGGTCAGCAGCAGGCACATGTAGACCGAGAACATGACGCCGGCGACCAGGCCCACCAGCACCACTGGCTGCTGAATCTGTGTGGGGTTGAGGACCGGGGTGCCCCACACGCCGAGGGCTGAAACGAGCCGTGGCAGCTGGATGATGGCCGCCGCCAGCATGAACAGGCCCACGGCCTTGAGGTAAGGGCCCGAGCGCCCGGGGCCCTGGTGGCGAACACCATGCACCAGCCAGGCGGCGTAGAGGTAGCCCGTCACGCTGGCCAGGCTGAAGGTGGCCACCCGCGCGCCGAGGTCGTTGGGCGAGTGCATCCACATCGCCATGTAGGCCCCGGCCCCAGCTGCCAGCACCACGAGGTCGACCCAGGCAGCGGTGCGGAAATCGCTGCGGATGTAGAACTGGCGCAGCCCCCCCAGCATGGTCAAAGGCCATTGCAGCGTCAGCAGGACACTGACGGGCAGCAACCATGGATGGTGGTCTTTGAGGACCAGGCAGATCGCGCCGGCCGTGTTGAGCCATTGCGCGGTCGTCCACCAGCCGTAGCCCAGGTAGGTGCGCTGGGTTCGGCCCACCAGCGTCATGGTGGAGGCGGCGGTGAACAGCACCACGCACACCACGAGCGTGAGGGTTGGCAGGTGCAGGTCAAAAAGAGGCAGCATGGGTTTCGGACACAATCTCGCGGCAGAGTATCGCCCGATTGAGCTGGGCATCACGCGGGCCACCCCTCATGACGAGGGTGAGGCGGCCCCTCGATTTTTCACAACGGAGCAAATCAACATGGCCATGGACGTGGTGGATCACGAAATTCGCGGAGCCGAAATGCAATTCGTCGAGGTCGAGCTCGATCCCGGCGAGGCGGCCATCGGCGAAGCAGGCAGCATGATGTTCATGGAGCCCGGCATCGAGATGGACACCGTCTTCGGCGATGGCTCGCAGCAGCAAGGCGGCATCTTCGGCAAGCTGTTGGGCGCAGGCAAGCGTTTGATCACTGGCGAGAGCCTGTTCACGACGGTCTACACGAACCAGGGGCAGGGCAAGCGGCGCGTGGCGTTCGCGGCGCCGTACCCCGGCAAGATCCTGCCGATGGACCTCAAGCAGTTGGGTGGCACGCTGATGTGCCAGAAGGACTCCTTCCTTTGCGCCGCCCGTGGTGTGTCACTGGGCATTGGTTTTCAGAAGCGCCTGGGCGCCGGGTTTTTCGGCGGCGAGGGCTTCATCCTGCAAAAGCTCGAGGGCGATGGCATGGCCTTTGTGCACGCGGGTGGCACCGTGGTGCGGCGCGAGCTGAAGGCGGGCGAGAGCCTGATGGTGGACACCGGTTGTGTGGTGGCATTCACCTCCGGTGTGGACTTCGACATCCAGTACGTTGGCAAGATCAAGACAGCGTTGTTCGGCGGCGAGGGCCTGTTCCTGGCCAAGCTGAGCGGCCCGGGCCAGATCTGGCTGCAGAGCCTGCCTTTCTCGCGACTGGCTTCGCGCATTTTTGCAGCGGCGCCTCAGACGCCCGGTGGTGGCGGCCGTGAGGAAGGTGGCTTGCTCAATGGCGTGGCCGCAGGTGGTGTGGGCGGGTTGCTGGGCTCGGTGTTGGGCGGGGATGAGTGAGCCTGTCGTGCCGGCTCTGCGGACCGGCGTTGTCGCGCACTGACCCATGTCATCGAAGCCCCGGTCTGCCGCGCTTAAACTGGAGAGCTTGACTGACAAAAGGTTCGCTGGGGATGAGTGGGGACATGTTGCTGCGCGGGGTGCCTGCGTTGCCTGAGGCGGTGGGCGCGCCTGTCGAGGCTTCGCGGCGTGCCGTGACCCTTGGCGGCCTGGGGCTGGCCGCACAAGGCCTGATTTCGTGCGGGCTCGCGGGCATCGCTTCTCCGGTGTTGGCCTTGGGTGACCGGCCCAAACCCCGTCCACCCGTGGCGGCGCCTGCGCCAGCGCGTTCCCCCATCTTCGTGCTCAATTCGCTGGACGCAAACCTCAGCATCATCGACCCGGTGACTTATGCCGAGATCCGCCGGGTGCCCACGGGCAAGGAGCCCCATCACCTCTACCTCTCGCCCGACGAGAAGTCGCTGATGGTGGCCAATGCGCTGTCCGACTCCCTGACCCTGTTTGATCCCAAGACAGGCGCGGTGCAACGGGTGATCGAAGGCATCGTCGACCCCTACCAGCTGCGGTTTTCGCCCGACATGAAGTGGTTCCTGACGGCGGCCAACCGCCTCAACCATGTCGACATCTACCAGTCCACACCCTCGCCCAAGGGCGGCGTGGACCTCAAGCTGATCAAGCGCGTGCCCACGGCCAAGACGCCCAGCCACATCGCCATCGACTCGCGCAGCACCGTGGCCTACGTCACCATGCAGGACAGCGACGAGATGGTGGCCATCGAGCTGGCGACACAGGCCCCGCGTTGGCGCATCCGCGTGGGCAAGATGCCCGCCGATGTGTACGTCACGCCCGATGACCGCCATGTGCTGATCGGCCTGACGGGCGACCGCTACGTCGAGGTCTACAACGTGTCCGGCGCGAAACCCGAGCGCGTCAAACGCATCGAAACCGGCAATGGCGCGCACGCTTTCCGAGCCTGGGGCGACAAGCGGCACGTGCTGGTCAGCAACCGGGCAGGCAACACCATCAGCCGCATCGACCTGCAAACCTGGAAGGTGGTGGCAACCTATCCTGCGCCGGGTGGCCCCGATTGCATGGACCTGCTGGCCGACGGACGGACCATCCTGGTGACCTCGCGCTGGGCGCGCCAGTTGACGGTCATCGACACGGTCAAGGGCGAGGTGATCAAGCAAGTGCCTGTGGGCCGATCGCCGCATGGCGTCTGGACGTTGCAGCATGCGCCGCGCAATTGACCGCGCTGTCTGGGCGCTGGCGCCGATCCTGGTGTTCAGCTTGTCCGCTCAGGCCCTGGCCGCAGCACGCTGCGACAAACCGGTCTACCTGACCATCGACACCGGGCACATGGGCGTGGCCCCGCTGGTGGCCGATGTGCTGACGCGCCATCAGGTCAAAGCCACTTTCTTTTTGGCAAACGAACGCACGCAGGCGGTGGGCGCCCGGCCAGAAGGCAGCAGCCTGGACGAGCACTGGGCCGCCTGGTGGAGGCAGCTGGCGGCTCAGGGTCATGACTTTGGCAGCCACACCTGGGACCACGTGGTCTGGCAGGCCGACACCGCAGCAGGCCTTCGGGTCAAGCCGACGGCAGGGCCCCGCAACGGTGAGCGACAGTCGCTTTCGGCCACGGCCTACTGCGAACAACTGCAGCGCCCAGCCACCCGTTTTGAGCAAATGACCGGCCAGCGCATGCGCGCCATCT
Source organism: Aquabacterium sp. UBA2148 (assembly GCF_002328915.1). Lineage (NCBI taxonomy): Bacteria > Pseudomonadati > Pseudomonadota > Betaproteobacteria > Burkholderiales > Sphaerotilaceae > Aquabacterium > Aquabacterium sp. UBA2148. Next base: position 2,072 of record NZ_DCXA01000167.1, on the reverse strand, counting down.
TCCGCGCACCGGGTGGGCGGACCTCACCACGGTTGCTGGCCTTGGCCCACGCCTGCGGATGGCAGCACGTGCCCTGGACCCCCAATGGCTTCCTGGGGGACGAGCTCGACAGCAAGCGCTACCCCAATGCGGCCTTGTTGGGGCAGGCCTTGCAGCGCGTGCGATCGGGTGAGATCTTGCTGATGCACCTGGGCATCTGGAGCCGGCAGGATGCGTGGGCGCCCGCCGTGCTCGAGCCGCTCATCGTGGGTTTGAAAGAGCGCGGCTTCTGCTTCGAGACCCTCAGGCAGCACCCCACCTATCGCGCAGCGGGCCCAGCTCCGCGCGAACAGCTCGCTGAACCAATGCAACACCGCTGCAGCCCATGCTCGACGAACTGATCATCCAGCCCCTGACCGATGCCTTCGGGCGACTGCAGCAGGCCTTGTTCGAGTCGGTGGTCCAGCCCGTGTTGTTCCACACCGGCCAGGGCAACTTGCTGGAGGACGGCTACGCCGCCACCGGTTGGCTGCTGGTGGGTTTGATCCAGTTGGTGCTGATGCTGTTGCTGTTCGCGCCCCTGCAACGCTGGCGTCCCGCAGAGCAGCAGTTCAGGGGCGGGCCAGCCGTGCGCGTCGACATCCTCTACACCCTGTTGCACCGCCTGGGCCTGTTCCGCCTGGCCATGTTTTTCTCGGTCGATCCGCTGCTGGACACCGTGTTCGGCGAGGCGGCGGTGCAGGGGGTGCAAGGCATCCAGCTTGATGCCCTGGTGGCACCCCTGTGGCCAGGTGTGCTCGACACCGCCTGGGCCAGCTTCCTGCTCTATCTGCTGGTCTTTGACCTGCTGGACTACTGGATCCACCGAGGCCAACACCACTTCGACCGCTGGTGGGCCTTGCACGCCGTGCACCACAGCCAGCGGCAGATGACCCTGTGGAGCGACAACCGCAACCACCTGCTCGATGACCTGATCCGCGACGTGCTGCTGGCGTTCACCGCCCGAGCCATCGGCGTGGCACCGGGGCAATTCGTGGCCGTCGTGGCCGTCACACAGTTGCTTGAAAGCCTTTCGCATGCCAACGCTCGGGTGAGCTTTGGCTGGCTGGGTGAGCGCTTGCTGGTGAGCCCTCGCTTTCATCGACAACACCACGCCATCGGCGTTGGCCACGAAAGCCATGGCCCGGGTTCCTTGGGTGGCTGCAATTTCGCGGTGCTGTTTCCCGTGTGGGACCTGTTGTTTGGCACAGCGCGGTTCGATGGTCGCTACGAGCCGACCGGCATCCGCGACCAGCTGCCTGAAAACGGCGCGCGTGACTACGGCCTGGGTTTTTGGGCGCAGCAGTGGCTGGGCCTGCGACGCTTGCTGGGCAAGGGCTGACGCACCGGCCGCCTGGCCGCGAGGGTGTCGCGAGCGGGCCCCAAGGGGTTTTGGTGCCGATCGCTTCAGGCCTGGGGCCACTTCGGTATGCTGTTCGCCATGGACGCTTCCACGCCACCTTTGACGCCCCCTTCTGCCTTGCCGCAACGCCCCTTGCCATCCGCCAGCCTGGCCGCCGATGCCGCCTGGCGCGCCGTTGCCTACTGCCTGCACCCGAGGGTCATCTGGCTGACCTTGCTGCCCATCCTGTTGTCGGCCACGTTGTTGCTGGGCCTGGCCTGGTGGGGCTGGTCCGATGCCAACGAGGCACTCAGGCAGGCCGTGGACAACTGGTCGCTCAGCCAGTCACTCCTGTCCTGGCTCGACAGCATGGGACTGCAAGGCTTGCGTGCCGCGTTGGTGCCCGTGTTGATGTTGATCCTGGTGGTGCCCCTGGTGGTGGTCCTGAGCCTGCTGCTGGTGGCCTGGATGATCACCCCGTCTGCGGTCAAGCTGGTGCGCGCGCGGCGATTCCCGGAGCTGGCCTCGCGCCACCAGACGTCGCTTTGGCGGTCGGTCGCCTTGTCCCTGGCCTCCACCGTGGTCGCGCTGGGCGCACTCGTGTTGAGCCTGCCGCTGTGGCTGATCCCTTTGTTCGCGTTGGTGGTGCCACCCTTGATCTGGGGTTGGCTGACCTACCGCGTCATGGCCCACGACACCCTCGCCGACTTTG
>NZ_DCXA01000170.1:1036-9918 GCF_002328915.1 Aquabacterium sp. UBA2148 | reverse complement strand
TTCGCGTGGTGCAAGTGGCTCGCCATCGACCTCCAGGGGGTCTTCGGGGCTGAAGATGGCCTGCTCTTCGGCCAGCGGCGGCAAAGTCCAGCTCGCGTTCGGCGGCAGGGTGATGTCCAGGTAGAGCGTGGGCGAAGCGGTGCGCACCGGGCTGCGAACGCCAAAGGCCTCGCCGACCAGCACGCGCACCGACACCCGGCCAGCCTGCCCGCGTGGCTCCGCCTGCTGCATCACATGGGGTAAGGCGGCCGCCGCCGCGTGCTGAAAGGAGGGCTCGCACTGCGCCAGCTCCGGCGGCAGGGTCACCCACAGCTGCAGGCCGTGCAGGCGACGCGGCTGGCCTTTCTCGGCCTCGGGCACGCGCTCGCTGTGCACCACCCCTCGCCCCGCCACCATCCAGTTGATGGCGCCCGGCGCGATGGGCTGCACCGTGCCCAGGCTGTCTCGGTGCACGAAGCCGCCCTCGAAGAGGTAGGTCACCGTGGCCAGGCCGATGTGGGGATGGCCACCCACGTCGGTGTCGACTTCGGGCGGCAAGGTCACAGGCCCGAAGTGGTCAAAAAAGATGAATGGCCCGACCGAGCGCTGGGCCGCCGCAGGCAGCACCCGGCGCACCGTCAAGGCGCCAGCCAGGCGTGGCGGCCATTGCTCAGAGTGGTCAGGGCGCCATGGGCGCGGTGCAGGGTGGCTTCGATGGTCATGGGGTCTCCAAGGGGGCTCGGGCGGTCACTCGCCCTGGGTGGATCGGCGGATCGACTTCCCAGGGTGCCAAGGGTAGAATCTATTGTTGCCCGATAACCTCTTTTAACCTCTTTAAGCAACCCCAAGCCCTCACAGGAGTCACCTTGGCCAAAGAAGAACTGATTGAAATGAGCGGCAAGGTCGATGAAGTGCTGCCCGACTCGCGTTTTCGCGTCACCCTCGACAACGGCCACACGCTGATCGCCTACTCCGGCGGCAAGATGCGCAAGAACCACATCCGCATCCTCGCTGGTGACAAGGTGTCGCTGGAGATGTCGCCCTATGACCTGAGCAAGGGCCGCATCACCTACCGCCACATCGAGAACCGCGGCCCCACCCCGGGTTTCACCCCCGGCCAGCGCAAACGCTGATCTGGCTCACGCGGCTGATACAGCTGCACACACATTGGTGGTCAAGGTCGGCACCAGCCGGCCGAAGACGAGGCGTGTGGCCTGTTTTGTCCCCGCAGGGGGCGCAGGCCGGCTCGCCGAGGAACCACCATGCATCACACCAGCCGCCCGTCGCGCTTTCCCCGTCTTGTTGCGCGGCTTTCGCCAGTGCCGCCCTCGCGGGCCTGCGCCCTGGTCACGCTGGCGCTTTGCTGCACAGCCCCCGGCGCCATGGCAGGTGAGTCCTACGTCAAGGTCGGCTTGCCGGGCATCGTGGTCGGCTACGCCCACTCGGTGAACGACCAACTGGGCCTTCGCGTCGACGCAGGCACCACGGGCAACACCCAGCGCGACCGCACCGAATCAGGCGTGCCCTACCGCGCCAGCGCCAAGTACAACCGCGTCGGCCTGTTCGGCGACTACCACCCCTTTGGCGGGCGCTTCCGCCTGACGGCCGGCCTGACGATCAACGACGCGTCGGTCAAGCTCGACAGCCGCTTCGATGGCGTCACCCCCGTGACGATCAACGAAACCACCATCACGCCCACGGCGGCCGATTACTTCAAGGCCCACGTGAAGATCCCGCGCCTGACGCCTTATTTCGGCATCGGCTGGGGGCACCAGCCACGCGAGACCGGCTTCGGCTTCGTGGCCGACATCGGTGTGTCCATCGGCAAGGCCAAGGTCACGGTCGATCAGAACCTGGTGGAGAACTACCCCGGCCTGATCAGCCAGGCCGATGTGGACGCCGAAACCCGCCAGCTCAAGGACGACGTGGGCAAGCTGCGCGTGCTGCCGCACCTGGCCTTGGGCATGAGCTACCGCTATTGAGCCGCGCTGCGTCGCATCGCGCGGCGCATCCCTTCACAACAGCGCCGCCCCCACGTTCACCATCAGCGCCAGCAAGGTGGCGTTGAAGAAAAAGGCCAGCACACAGTGCACCAGGCCGACGCGGCGCATCGCGCTGCTGCCGAACGACACGTCTGCGGTCTGCGCCGACGTGCCGATCACGGCCGCCACGTACAGGAAGTCGACGTACCCGGGCTGACGGGTGTCGGGAAAAATCAGGCCAGGCGGCTCGTTGGCGTGCAGGGACTGGTGGTACTCGTGTGCGTAGTGCAGTGCGAACATCACCTGCGTGAAAGCCCAGGACGTCAGCACCGTCAGGGCCGCCAGCCCGACGTGCAAGGAGCGCGACAGCCCTGCCTCGTGCCGGGCCACCGCCAGCTCGGCCACGATGGCGCCCAGGCTGGCCAGCGCCGCCAGCACCACCATGGCCAGGATGACCGCTGCGCCTTCGTCTTGCGTCAGGGCCCGCTTGTGGATGTCCTCGTGCGTCGAGCGCACCATCATCACGGCGGTCAGCACCAGGTAGCTCAGCGCCCCGACGTTCCAGGCGATCAGGCCTCGCGTGACGTCGCGGGCGTCGAAACCCAGCGAGGGCCAGGCCAGGGCCACGCCGATGCCCAGCAGGGCAGAAAACCCGAGGCGAGGTCGCGCACGCAAACTGCGCAGGAGTTTCAGCAGCATGCGGACATGATGCCCGACAACTCTGCGCGACCCATGCTGCGATCGGCGCTTCGATCGGTGCCGCAATCAGCGCTAACATCGTGACGCCATGCCCGCGAACTACGCACGCTACCTCGTCGGTCGCCACCGCAGCGCCCACGCCAACCGCCACCTCGGCTGGACGCTGGCCTTCGTGGCGGGCGCCATCAACGCTGGCGGCTTCCTGGCCGTTCAGCAATACACCTCCCACGTCACCGGCACCGTCTCTTCGCTGGCCGACAACCTGGCGCTGGGGCACCTGGACCTGGTGGTCGATGCCATCGTGGGCGTGCTGTCCTTCCTGCTGGGCGCCATGTGCTGCGCCCTGATGGTGAACTTCGCGCGCAGGCGCCAGCTCAGCAGCGAGTTCGCCTTGCCCTTGATGCTCGAGGCGCTGCTCATCCTGTGCTTTGGCTTGCTGGGCTCGCGCTTGAGCGAGTTCGAGGGCCTGCTGGTGCCCTTCACCGTGGTGCTGCTGTGCTTCATCATGGGCCTGCAGAACGCCGTGGTGACCAAGTTGTCGCACGCGGTCATCCGCACCACCCACATGACCGGCATCGTCACCGACCTGGGCATCGAGTTGGGCAAGGCCTTGTACTGGAACCGCCGCGAGGGCGAAGCCCCGGTGCGCGCCAGCTCCGAGCGCATCGCGGTGCTGGGCGGGCTGCTGCTGGCCTTCACCGGTGGCGGGGTGATCGGGGCTTATGGCTTCAAGTTCGTGGGCTACGTGTCCACGGTGCCCCTGGCGATCTTGTTGGCGGTGCTGGCCCTGGTGCCAGCCTGGGACGACCTGCGCAGCCGTGCCGCCCGGGTCTCAGGGTGACTCGGTCGGCATGCTGCATTCGGCCATCGCGGGCGAGGCCTGGCAACGTGCCTTCTTCATCAGGTTGAGGGTGCGCCAGCTGTAGAGCCCCGCGTTCGCCCCAGCGATGCGCCCCTCCCGCAGCACGTCCACATAGGGCTGGACGTGTTCGGGCGGCAGGTCGAACCAAAGCCGCGCAGGCACTTGCGCTTCTGCGCGCTGGATGGATTTCATCGCCCCTTCGTGCAAGCCAGCCCAGTACACGCGCGACACAGCCCCGAGCGACGCCGGCACCTGCGATCGGTTGAAAACGAGCTGCAGGGTCGGGATCATGACCGGCATGCGCAGCACCCCGCCTTTGGTGCCCATGCCCTTGGCCAACTCGAAGGGCTTGAAGGTGATCGCCGGCATGTGGATGAGGTCCACCAAGCCGTTGTTGAACTTGGCCCCCACGTTGGTGACATCCGAAGAGATCGCTTGAGCGCCCATTTTCTGGATGAGCATGGCCTGGACTCGATCGTGGTCGAACGCGGCCACCCGCTTGCCCGCCAGCGAGCGGGGCGTGATCTCGAAGCGCTCGCGCAGCATCGGGTAGGCGGCGCCCACGGGCAGGATGCCGCCCACCTCGTGCTGCCCCTCGGTCATCAGCGAAGCCGCCTGCGGCGAAGCAAACACCTGGATCAGCTTGCGCAGCACCTCGTAGCTGGCCGCCAGGTCAACCTGGCCATCGCGCACCACCACGGCTGAGCCGAGGCTGTCGAGCGAGCCCGTGACCTGGTTGAAGGGCCGAGCCCGAAAGCCGGTGAGGATGGCCGCGGCGCACTGGCCGGCGCGGAAGTCTTCGGCCACCACGCGCTCGTCGGTGAAGGTGCGAACCTGAAAGTGCACGCCCTCACGGGCCATGGCCGTGGCGTAGTCCTGGGCCAGCGTGTGCACCTCACCGCCCTTGCCCAGGAGGTCCCAGGCGCACAGCAGCGGCGCGGCCTGGCACGACCCGGCCCAGCTTGCCAGGAGGGCCGTCACCAGGCCCCACGTGGCCACGCCCACCCTGCTGTCAACGGCCTTCGATGTCATGATGTCCCCTGCTTGATGCGTTGCGCGTGTGTTGCCTCGCACATTCAATACCGAACAGTACAGTAAATGAATCAGGACAAGCCCCCGGTCCCCGCACGGCGAGGCCGCCCCCGCGACCCGGAGCGCCTGCAGCGCATCCTGAGCGCGGCGGCACGCCAGTTCCATGAGCATGGCCTGCCAGGCACCAGCATGGACGCCATCGCGGCAGAAGCGGGGGTCTCCAAGATGACGGTCTACAGCCACTTCCCGTCAAAGGGCGAGCTGTTCATCGCGGCCGTGGCCTCGCGATCGGCCGAGCTGATGGGCAGCGACATGCCCGCCATGGACCCGCTCAAACCCAAGCAGGCGCTGACCTCCATCGGGCGGGCCTTCCTGCGCCTGATCCGCGACGACCAGGTGGCGCAACACCACCGCATCCTCTTTGGCCTGCGCGATGCGCACCCCGAGGTCCGCCAGGCCTTTCACGACGACGGACCGGATCGCATGAGGCAGGCTTTGACGAGCTACCTGGCCGAGGCCACCCGCCTGGGCTCGCTGAAGGTCAAACAGCCCGCGCTGGCCGCTGACCAGTTCATGGGGCTGTTCCTGGGGATGGGTCAACTGCGCCACCTGCTCAACCTGGGCAAGCCCACCGAACAGGACGACGAGGCCTTGCTCAAGGCCAATGTGGCCTTGTTCATCAAAGGCCACGAGCCCGGCTAGTTCACCAGCACGGGTGGCTCAGTCGTCGACCAGCGTGTCCGAGCGCAGCCAGGTGTAGCTGGCCCCGATGCCCGCCGTCAGGCCCGTGTCGCGACGCACCAGCGGGCTGGCGCGGTTGGCTGCACCGCCCACGTGGTCGACGCGGGCAAAGCCGAACACACGCCAGTCGGGGCCCAGCTTGCGCGACAGCGTCGTGCCCACCCGCCAGGCCACCAGACCCGCCTTGGCTTCATAGGCGGGTCGATCGGCGGTGGCGTAGCGGGGCGCCACCTCGTAGAAGGTGTCGGCCAGGCGCTGGTCGGCAACGATGACACCGAAGCGCATGGCATAGGTCCAGCCCGTGGTGCTTTCTCGGCGGAAAAAGACCTCGGGCTCGAGCGTCATGCCTCGGTGGGCAGCGCGGTCGCTGATGTCGAACACGCCGCGCAGTGGCAGGTCAAAGCGCCACTGGCCACCGCCAGGCCCGTCGCCCAGCTTCCAGCGCAGGCGTGGGCCGAACTCGATCAAGGTGCCCAGATCGGGCATGCCCCGGCGGGCTTCGATCTTGTCCAAGCTGGCGCCAAACGCCCCGGCGAAACTCACGTCGAGCTCGAAGTCGTCGGTGCGGATGGCGCGCAAGCCTGCGGTGTCGCGGTCGGCCCGCACGAACTCGCCACGGTAGAGCACATAGGGCAGCACCGCTGCGCGGCGCACCTGCTGGTCGGCACCGGGGTAGGCCAGCTGAGACACGCCCCCGGCCACGAAGCCCACCTCCCACAAGGGCTTGCGGCCTTCGCCCTCGCCTTCGCTCTGGGCATGGGCAGGCGCGTGGGCAGTCAGCACGATGGCGAGCACCGCGGCCACTGGGGCCATGCTCGCAACGGAGCTCAAGGATGGGCGAACAACAAAGCACTTCATGCGGAACTCAGCTCCAAGGGTGGGTTGCACGGGTCGGCATGAGTTGAACACGAAACCAATGGGCGCACCTCATGCGTGAACACGGCGGTGGTGTTTTGAATCGGATTGATCCGGCGCAGATCTGGCTCGCGTGGCGCTCCCGCATGCGGGAGACACGCAGCTTGACAGGTGCGTGAACAAATTTACACTCCCCCACCATGTCGTTGTCCGTCCGCCGTCGCATCACCTGGATCGCCGCCCTGGCCGTCCTGGCGATGGCGCTTGCCCCAGCCATCTCCCAATGGTTGCTGGTTCAGCGCAACGCGGGGCTGGCCTGGGTGGCGGTGTGCTCCAACACGGGCACACGCTGGGTCGCGGTGGGTCAAGCCACACATGACCAGCCCACGGACCAAGGCGGCCTGCACGCGCAATCGCACTGCCCGGCCTGCTTCCTGCAGGCGCACGACATGGGCCTGCCACCTTTGGCTGTGTCGGTCCTCACGCTGACACCGGAGCCGGAGGCGCTTCCCTTCCTGTTCCTGCACGCACCCCGCCCGCTCGCGGCGTGGTCGCCTGCGCTCGCCCGCGCGCCTCCTGCTGCGGCCTGAGCCTCTCCCCTCCCCCTTTCCTTTTTCATCGTCGCTTGCCGGCTTGAAGCTCGCCCGAACTCGGGCCTGAGCTGGCTCGCGCCTGGAGTCCTCTCATGTTCCGCACCGCATTCATCGCGGGCGTGGTCGCGCTCGCCTGCGCACCCGCCTGGTCTCACGTTTCCTACACGGGCCGCGACTTCGGCTCGTTCACGGGCCTGACCAACACCAGCGTCACCATCGCCAACCAGGCCATCTCAGGCAACTTCGGCTGGGCCGATGCCACCGATGCCGATTGGGGCGACAGCCACAAGGCACGCTGGTTCAAGTTCACGCTCGACCACGCCGCCGACATCACCATCACCGCTGCGGCCAAGGCGAACGCCACCAGCAGCTCGGTCGGCGGCCTCGTGCCCGCCTTCTCCGTCTACCAGGGCCAGGCGCCCATCACCGTTGACGCCGAGGGCGTGTCGTCGCTGTCGTACGACACGTCGACCTCGTCGATGGCCTGGCGCGCCACGCTGCCAACTGCCGTCGAAGGCGTCTGGAACGCCCTGGGCGACTTCAAGATCGGCAACGACGCCGGCGTGTTGGGTGACTTGGTCCATGTCGGCCACAGCGCCGATGGCCTCGGCGCCCTGGGCGACGGCAGCGCAGACGGCCTGACTTCTGCCACCTTCCGGCTGGCTGCTGGCACCTACTCCATCGTCATCGGCGGCAACGTCTACGACGCGCAGAACGCTGGCGTGCCCGGCAACACCGGCAACTTCGGGCTCAGCGCCACGTTGTCGGTTTCGGCCGTGCCCGAGCCTTCTTCCGTCGGTCTCGCGCTCGCAGGCGCACTGGCCTTGAGCTGGACGGCCCGCCGTCGCACCGCACGCTGAACCCCTCATCAGGACATGACCATGAAGAACTTTCGCAACACCCTCCTCGCCCTCACCCTCGGCGCCTGCGCCAGCATCGCCAGTGCCCACGGCAGCCTCGATGGCGAGACACTGCTCATCGAGTACGGCATCGATTTCGGCTCGGGCTTCACCGCACTGAGCAGCCGCACGGTCACCGTTGGCAGCGGACTTGAGGTCAGCGGCTGGTCGCTCAGCAGCACCAAGGACATCCGCTGGGACATCGATTTCAGCGGCGGCGACATCGCTTTGACCTACGTCGGCAACGACGACTTCATGAACGTCGGCACGTTCGCCATGCAAGGCTTTCGCGTGAGCAACGTGCCGCTGGAGATCGAAGATGTCGCCGTGACCAACACGACCTATGTGCCCAACGTGCACGGCAACCTGATCGAGGGCTTCGATCCGGCCACCGCGCTGAGCTTCACCGCCAGCACGGTGTCGGTGAACCTCAACGAGTCGATGTACCACCACCACGCCATGACGGGCATGGGTGACCCGGTGCGCGACGCCATCAAGTTGCACCTGCACCTGGCGCCCGCGGTGCCCGAGCCCGAAGCCTGGGCCATGACCGCTGCGGGCCTGTTGGGTGTGATGGGCGTGATGGGCATCGGCGCGCTGCGCCAACGCCGCCGAGGCTGATCCGCACCCATCAACTGACCTCGCCTGCGCGCCTCGCCCGGCCTGGGTCGGGGCGCGCTGCCGCCCTCTTCGATGTCGATCGCCAAGAAGTCCTCCCCGATGTTTCACCGTGCCGTTTTGCCGGCCTGCCTGAGCGCGACCTTGATCGCGCCGGCCTGGTCACAGGAGCTCACCCTCCCCGAGGTCCGGGTGCAGGCCCCCAGCCTGCCGCCGCCCCAGCAGCGCAGCCTGCGAATCCAGGGGCAGGACACCCAGGACGACCCTGCCGAACAACTGCGGCAAGTCAACGGCGTGCGCGTGATGCGCCAGGCTGGCACCTCAGGCCTGGTGTCGGTGCAAGGCCTCAGCGGCTCGCGCGTGCCGGTGCTGCTCGATGGCCTGTCGATCGACGGGGCCTGCAACCACGGCATGGACCCCGCCACGTCCTACCTGACGCTCGACAGCATCGACCGGCTCACGGTGCTCAAGGGCCCGACCACCGTCCGGCACGCAGGCGTGTTCGGCGGTGCCGTGCTGGCCGAACGCAAGCAACCCGCCAGCGATCAAGCACCGGGGGCGAGTTGGCAGGCACAGGTCGGCCGCTTCGGCGAGCGGATGCTGGCGGCCGAGGCCCTGCTCT
>NZ_DCXA01000170.1:645-955 GCF_002328915.1 Aquabacterium sp. UBA2148 | reverse complement strand
CCGAGGCCCTGCTCAACACCGAGCCCGCCTGGGTCCGCCTCAACAGCCGCCACAGCGAACGCGACGACTACCGCGATGGCCAGGGACGCCGCGTGCCCTCCCGCTTCGAAAAGCGTCAGACGATGGCCGACTTCGGTTGGCGCATCAGCGACCACCAGACGCTGAGCGCCGACGTGGCACACAGCAACGGCCAGGCCGTCTACCCGGCCTTCCACATGGATGGCACGGCCTTTCGGCAAGACCGCCTGGGCGCCGGCTGGCAAGCCCGAGAGCTCACCCCATGGCTGGAGCAGCTGCAGCTTCGGTGGAT
>NZ_DCXA01000170.1:0-561 GCF_002328915.1 Aquabacterium sp. UBA2148 | reverse complement strand
CAGCGCATCCACCACGCCATGGACAACCACAGCCTGCGACCGATGGCGCCCCTGACCTACGACGGCGAGGCGCGCATCCGCGAGGACATGGTCCAGGACGTGACGCGGCGCCAGCTCAAGGCCGAGGCCGTGCTGCGCCTGACCAATGCACAGCGCCTGACCCTGGGCAGCCACTGGGCCAGCGACGACCACGACGCCACCAACCACCTGAGCAGCGAAGCCTGCATCGACTTCGGCGTGCCCATGTGCTTTCAGCAGGACCCGGGCCTGCAGCCCTACTACCAGGTGCGCCAGCGCAAAACCGGCTTGTACGCTGAATGGAGCCTGGACCTCGACGCCTGGCAGCTGACGCTGGGCAGCCGCCGCGACCAGGTGGACACGCGCACTGGCGCGATCCGCAGCTTCGCGGTGAACCCCGTGGCCAAGTCCGGCGAAAACGGTCGCAGCGAACACGAGCTGAGCCAGCACGTCGCGCGCCTGAGCTGGCAGCTGGCCGATGCCTGGCGCACGCACCTGGCCTGGGGCCAGTCGCAGCGGGCGCCCGACCCCATCGAGGTGGGC
>NZ_DCXA01000169.1:0-7444 GCF_002328915.1 Aquabacterium sp. UBA2148 | reverse complement strand
CCTCTGGCAGAGGTGACGATCCGCTCCACATCAGCGGGTGGACTTGATGGGGGTAGAACCTGGCGAAGCCGCTGCTCCCACGAGTTGGCCAGGTGAGCGCTGGTCTGCCGCAGGTAGTCGCCTGCGGTTTCGGCATCGAGGCCAAAGGTGGGGGCCGACGAGAGCAGGTGCTCTGGGCTGGCCACGGTTGAGCCGTTGAGGGCGACCGACATGGCGAGAGGCGGCCACGGGCCATGACCAGCAGGCCCCGCGAGTTGGAGGGGGGTGATGTCGAAGGCCGGGGCCAAGCGCCAACTCCCGTTCACCAGCAGCAAGCCGTGATTGCGGGGGTGATCATCGACGTTGCCAACCAGGGCGTTGAAGACCATGCGCTTGAACAACTCGATGCTGTCGCCTAAGGGTCCGCTTGTGAATCTGCTCCAGCGCGCGGCTTCGTGCGCGAAGTCCAGGTAGGAGCGCCGGGCGTCGCCGCGTACGCTGGCAGGCGCAAGGCGCAAAACGGTGTGGGCGCTGGCGAAGAGCCGGCGGCAGGGCCGGTGCACGTCACCGTGGCGATCAAATCGCTCGACCATGAACACCTGGTGGGCGCCGAAGGTGGACAAACGGATGGGAGGCGTGGTGATGCCGCATTCGTGAGCAAGCGACATGGCAACGTACTCAAGCGCCGGCATGCCGGCGCGGTCGCCTCGATCTTGCATCTTGGCCAGCCAGAGCTGGCCTTCGTGGGCGACGGTGATCTTTGGGCGTTCGCCACCTGCGCTGGTCTCTAGATCTGAGTTGACCGCGCGAATGGCTCGCGACGCCGGCGCGTGCTCGTCAAGGCGGGCCACCGCGGCGGCCAGGTCGTGGAGATTGGGCGTGGGCCCGTTCTGCTTGCGCTCGATGTCCTCGCACACCGCGATGGCACCAACACCGTCGCCGGCGCCCACTTCGAGCAGCTCCATGTCGCTGAGCTCGCGCCCGTGCTTGGCGTTGATGCGGTCTTGGCCGTAGCCCGAAGGTTTGGCATCGGCGATCACGCCAGGCAGGTGGGGCGACGAAATCGGGCGCAGGCCCAGGCGCATGGCCACCGGATCGATGCTGATGCCGTTTTGGACGAAATCGCGCTCGTAGGCCAGCGAGTAGCCCAAAGGTGCTTGGGTCAGCGTGCCTGCCAGCGTGGGCTCGGTCTGGTTAGGCATCCAGACCCACAGGGGCTTACGGTGCATGGCTGCTCCCGGGGCTGAGCTTGCGAACGGCAAACTCGGTGATCATGGGGTCTCGAGAGGGGTCGAGGATCTCTTCGAACTGCTCGAGCTGGTCCAGCGCGTGCAGGATCTTCATGAAGTTGCCGATGGACACGCCATCGTTGCCGCCCTCGACGGCGTAGATCGTGCTGGTGCCAACGTCGGCCAGGGAGGCGAGCTGCGCCTGGGTCAACGAACGAGCCTTGCGCGCGATCTTGCAGCGCTCGCCCAGGCTGGCCAGCGTGCGAAGCACCCATGGGGGGGGTGTGCGAATTTTGCTCATGGACTGATTATCGAGTAAAATCAGTCCAATGGCAATGAACCCCGCTTCCAGAAGGAGCGTATCACCTGCAGAGGCAGAAGCGACGGCCGCGCCAGCGATCCATGGGCTGCTCCGACCTTGCAGCTGACGGTGCGCGAACATTTCGGTAGCGATTTGTTGTCGCCATGCACTTCGGTAGTGGAAAGTTGTCGCCTCGCTCGGACAGAAAATACCCTGCTGCGTAGAAGTCTTCCTAGGAGAGAATGGCGAATGAGAGGATGGGATTTTGTGTCGGCCTACTGCCTCACCCAGAGGCACAATCGGCGCCCCACAAGGGAAAACCAGCGTTCGCCGTCTCACGGTCCAAGACACCTTTCCGATACGATCAATCGTCCATCCACAGGACGTTGAACCCCGCGCGTCAAGCCCACAGGCCGTGGCGCCCCACGTCAGCAGCAGGAATTTCGACGACGTGTCGTCCGTGACCACCCTCATGACCGAGCCCATGCCGCAAGCCGATGCGCGAGATGAGCTCACCGCAGCCGATGCCCGGGCCATCGACGCCTTGCTGCATGGCGGCATGCGGATGCTGAGGTTCCCGCCGCCCCTTGAGTCGCGCTTTCAGACCGACACAGCACTGGAGCGCCTGCAGACCTTGCTGGGCGCGGGCGCCTTGGTCAGCGTGCTGTTCAATTGGCTGTTGCTGTCGGACTGGATGATGATCCCCGACCGCTTCGATGACGCCTTGCGGATGCGGCTGATGTGGTTCACACCATGCATCTTGCTGGGCTTGATCGTGCTCACGAAGCTCAAATCACCGGCCTTGCGAGAAGGCTCTTTGGTGTTGGCCGGCATGGTCTCGACGATCATCAACGTCCACCTCTGCGTTGGCAGCACCGATCCCATGGCCGGGCCTTATCTCATCAGCGTGAGCGTGGTGCTGGTGTACTGCAACACCGTTGCACGCATGCGCCTGAGGCCTGCCATGTGCCTTGATTTTTTCGTCATGGCCATGTTCCTGTACGGCTGGTCTCGTCTGCCGCAGGCTCCGTTCGCCATCATGGCGCCAGCTGCGCTGACGGTGCTCTCGCTCGCAGTCTTCACGCTCTACGGTGCGTACATGCAAGAGCGCGATGTGCGCCAGAACTGGCTTTTGCTGATGCGTGAACGGCTCCTGCAGCACGAGCTCTTGCAGGCCAACGCCAGCCTCGAAGAGGCCTCTCGAAATGACCAGCTGACCGAGTTGGCCAGCCGCCGGCACTTCGATGCCGAGCTCGAGCACCGCTGGCGCCAAGCCGCCCAAGCAGGTCAGGAAGTCTCACTGATCCTGCTGGCGGTGGACCACTTCAAGGCTTGTCAGGCCAGTCGCGGACAGGGCGCAGCCGATGAATGCCTGCGTGCCATTGCGGGCGTGGTCAGGGCCGATTTTCAGCGCCCGGACGACCTGCTGACACGCTTTGCCGGCGAAGAGTTCGCTGTGCTGATGGTGGGCACCACCTTGCAGACCGCCGTGGGCGCGGCCGAGCGCATCCGCAAGGCGGTGGAAAACCTGCGCCAACCCCATGGGCCAGATCAGCGCGACCTCATCACCGTCAGCCTCGGGGTGTCGTGCATGCGCCCTGACTCGCCGCATGCCAGCCCGACTCAGTTGATCGCCGTGGCCGATGAGGCCTTGCACCTGGCTCGCCAGCGCGGGCGCAACCGCGTCATCGCGTTTGGCACACAGGACTGACATGAGCGCCATCTTCTCGCCCCGCCCGGTCACGCCGCCCACCGATTTTGATCGCCCGGTTCAGGGCTCGCACCACGCCACCATGGTGCGCATACAGGATCTGCTGGAAAACGGCTTCCCGCTGATGTCTTTTCCAACCGATCTGGAAGAGGCCTTTCAGCGCGACGCCCTGCCCGCTCGCGAACGCCACTTCCTCATCAGCAGCCTCATTTCCCTGCTGATCTACAACGGGTATCTGCTGGCCGATCAGTTGATGATCCCGGACATGTTGTGGCTGGCTGCGCAGTTGCGGCTGCTGGTCTTCACGCCGATTGCGCTGCTCTCGCTGTTCTTGTTCTGGCGGGGCTTTCACCCCTTCCATCGCTTGATGCCGCTGGCCTTGGTGGACGTGCTGATGCTGCTCGGCGGCGTGGGCGCTGCAGCCAGCCTGGCCATCGTCATGCCGCTTTCCGAGAGCCCGATGGTCCACTTCTTTCCGGTGGGCTACATGGTGGTCATCACGTATGGCAACGTTGTTTCGCGCATGCGCTTTTGGTATGCGCTGACCTTCACCTCCATCATGCTGGGCATCGTCGTGGCCAGCGTGATGTCACAAGAGACGTTTCCGCCTCGGCTGCTGTGGCCCATCTCGTCCATGGTGATCTCGGTGGCCCTGTTCACTTTGTGCGCCAACTACTTCATGGAGCGCGATGAGCGTCGGCGTTTCCTGCGCACCCTTCGCGAGCGCAGCCTGGTGCGAGACCTGACCCAGGCGCATGCGCGGCTCAAAGACATCTCGCGCATTGACACCCTCACCGGCCTGCACAACCAAAAGCACATCCAGCAGCACCTGAATTTGGTCTGGGAGCGCGCCTGGCGTGACCGCAGTGCCCTGAGCCTGCTGCTCATCGACATCGACCACTTCAAGAAGTTCAACGATCGCTACGGGCACACGGCAGGCGACGAATGCCTGCAAAAGGTCGCCCGGGTGCTGCAGGACGGGCTGCGCAGGCCCGCTGACGTGGTGGCCCGCCTGGGGGGCGAAGAGTTCCTGGTGGTGCTGCCGAACACGGACGCTTCCTTTGCCAACGGCGTGGCCGAGCGCCTGCGTCAGGCCGTGGAGTCGCTGCAGGTCCGCCATGAAAGCTCGACCACGGCTCGCCACATGACCGTCAGCGTGGGCGTGGTGACCTGTCAGGCGCACCCTGACCTGCTGGTTGACACGCTGATGCAACGGGTCGAGCAGGCCTTGCAGCAGGCGAAGTCCGAAGGCCGCAATCGGGTCTGCGGTCGCGCTGCCTGAATGCCCGGTCAGACTGGATCGAGGTGCGTCTGCACGTTGAGAACGGGCAGGCCTGCCATCACGCGCTGGCGTGCCTGCAAGGCGATGTCGTGGCCCTCGCGCACGCTGAGCTGGCCGTCCACCTCCAGGTGAGCATCGACCAGGATCAGGTCGCCCATCTTGCGGGTGCGCAATTCGTGCACGCCTTGCACACCGGGCGTCTGCAACAGTGTTTCGCGGATGTGGTCGATCTGCTCTTGCGATGCGGCGCGGTCCATGAGGTCGTGCAGGGCATCCCAGCCAAAGCGCCAGCCCATGCGCAACACCATCAGACCGACGATGAGCGCAGCAACGGGGTCCAGCAAAGGGTAGCCCAGCAGGTTGCCGAGGATGCCCAGCGCCACCACGAGCGATGAGGCCGCGTCGGAGCGGGCGTGCCAGGCATTGGCCACCAGCATGCTCGATCGCACTTTTTCAGCCCCCGCCAGCATGTAGCGAAACAGCGCCTCCTTGGCCAGCAAGGTGCCGACCGCCACGTACAGCGCCAGGGCTTGCACCTGGGGGATGTCTTCGGCGTGGGTCAGGCGGTCGATGGCGCCCCACAGCATGCCGCCTCCCACGGCAAACAGCAGGAGCCCCAAGGCAAGCGAAGCGGCCGTTTCGTAGCGCTGGTGACCGTAGTGGTGGTCGTCGTCGGCTGCCTTGTGGCTGTGGCGGTTGACCAGCAGCACCAGGAAGTCAGACAGCAGGTCGGACAGCGAGTGGATGGCGTCGGCCACCAGGGCTTGCGAATGCGCCCAGATGCCAGCGGCGAGTTGCAGCACCGTCAGCACGATGTTGACAACGACGCTGACCATCGTGCTGCGTCGCGCGACTTGCTGGCGCAAAGCAGGGTCGACCGATTCCGGGTCGTCGAGGGGCGGCAGGTCGGTGGCCATGTCGGCGCTCAGCCCAGCCAGTCGATGTGGTGGCCGAGTTTGCGGGCTTTGGTGCCCAGGTAACGCTCGTTTTCAGGCTGGACGTCGCTGCGCACCGGCACGCGCTCTTCGATCTGCACGCCCTGCTCCTTCAAGGTCTGGACCTTGCGCGGGTTGTTCGTCATCAGCTTGACCGACTTCACCCCCAGGGTGGCGAGGATCTCGGCGGCGGCGTCGAACTTGCGCAGGTCGGCTGCGAAGCCCAGGTGCTGGTTGGCCTCGACGGTGTCCAGGCCCTGGTCCTGCAGTTGGTAGGCGCGCAGCTTGTTGGCCAGGCCGATGCCACGGCCTTCCTGGCGCAGGTACACCACCACGCCACTGCCGCGCTTGCCGATTTCACTCAGGGCAAATTGCAGTTGGGGGCCGCAGTCACAGCGCAAGGAGCCGAAGACATCGCCTGTCATGCACTCGGAATGAACGCGGACCAGGGCACTGCCCTGCACCTCGCCCATGACCATGGCCACGTGCTCCAGGCCGGTGGCCTTTTCGCGAAACAACTTCATGGTGAAGCTGCCGTGTTCGGTCGGCACGCGTGCTTCGGCGAGGAACTCCACCAGGGCGGCGGTGACCGGGGTCAAAGGTTCTTTGGGGCCCGGCGGGGTGCTGGCACCCGAGCTGGTAGGGGCGGAGTCTGGGCTGGACATTCGTTTTCCTCAGGGGGTGTCATTGTGCCAAAACCCATGGGGATCACCCGAAGGCGTCCGCAAAGTCCGTTCAGGAGTGCCCGGAAAGTGGCGTCAAGGGGTGCGCAAGGTGGTTTTTCGAGCCACCAAACACTGTATGCATGTACAGTATCGACATGCTCAAAAGCACCGTGCCCCCTCATCCGGTTTCCTCCTGCGCATCCGCGCGGGATGCGGTCGATCGCCTGCCGCCGCACCTGGCCCAGGCTGTCTGGCCTGGGCACTTGCTGGGCACAGGAGCACAGCTGGTCTGGCCCAGCGGGCACCCGCTGCTGGATGCCGAATTGCCGGGTGGCGGCTGGCCTGCGCAGTGCCTCAGCGAGGTCCTGCAGCCCCAGCCCGGCCTGGCCGAGTGGCGCCTGTTGCTGCCGACCTTGCGCCAAGTGGTCCAGGCCGGCGGGCACGTTTTGCTGATTGGCCCACCGCATGTGCCGCACCTGCCCGGGCTGGCGCAGCAAGGCCTGCCGCCCGATCGGGTGATCCGCATCGATGTCACCACCATGGCCGAGCGCCTGTGGGCCACCGAGCAAGCTTTGTTGGCCGATGGGCTGTGGGCGGTGCTGAGCTGGCTGCCGCAGGCCCGGGCTGCGCAGGTGCGCAGGCTTCAGGTTTGTGCGAGTCGGCAAGCCGGGCCGGTTTTCCTGTTCCGGCCGGAGCGGGTGTCGAGCGAGGCTTCGGCCGCCCCCTTGCGCCTGCACCTTTCACTGGGGGCCTGCCCCCATCCTTTGGTGGTGCGCCTCGTCAAACGACGCGGGCCCTTGCGTGAAACGCCCCTGCAACTGGCCTGCTGGCCTCCAGGGCTGATCGAATTGCTGCCGCCTGGTGAGCAGGGCCCTGTGTCACCCCTTTCGCCTGACTGGTCTCGCGCTCCGGCCAAGCGCCCTCCTCTGGCGCCCGCTGTGCCCTGGGTGGCGAGCCCGTCTTTGCCCGACCATGCCGAGCTGGATCGCCCTGCTGCCCGCACCCACGCCTGAACGCGGTGAGCTGGACGCCTTGCACCTGGGTTGGTGGGCCTTGCAGTTCACCCCTCGGGTGGCCTTGCTCGAAGAAGCCGTGGTGCTGGAGGTGCAGGCCAGCGAGCGCCTGTTCGGTGGTGCGGCACAGCTGTGGCAGAGGGTGTGGCAAGAAGCCATCAAGCTGGGGGCCCTGGCCGCAGCGCGCTCAGGCACGGCGCATGCGGCGCTTGCCCTGGCTCGCACCTGGCGAGGGCTGGACGCGCCCCTGAACACGCCTCTGGACACCTCGCTGGCCGCCCAACTCGCCCCACTGCCCTTGCACAGCATGAGCGCGGTCGGCCAGCACG
>NZ_DCXA01000152.1:8409-12740 GCF_002328915.1 Aquabacterium sp. UBA2148 | reverse complement strand
GGCCTCGGCGTTGGCGAACCGGGCCTGGCGAACGTCGACCTGCCACCCCGCAGGCGCCCCTTCGGTCGCAGGTGGCTTGAGCGACCACTGGACCCGGGCGTCGAGGCTGTCAAGCTCGATGCGGGGCTCTTCGAACACCCCCGGGAAACCCAACCAGCCCCTGCGCAAGGCCAGGTCGGCGCTGCCGCCTGACTCGGTGGCCTGGACCGTGACATCGGCCCCGGCCAGACCCGGCCGGCCCTGCCCTGGCTCGCGGGATTCCGACAGCCCCAGGCCGCGCACCCGGGCTTTGAGCTGGTAACGCCGAGGGTCGATGGCGCCGCCCTCCCAGCGCCACGACAGCCCCTCGATGACGCCTTTGGGCGCCAGGTCGGACAAGGCTTGGCGTGCGCGTGCCGGCAAGGGCAGGCGATCGGCCAGCAAGGCCAGTTGCGCCAGGTCCAGTCGGTCGGCCTCGGCCTCTCCGCCCAGGCTGTCGCCCCACCCTGTCGATGGCCAGCCGTGGGGCCAGGGCGCGTGCTGCCAGGTCAGTCGACCTGAGCTGGCAGGCCAATGGAGGCCATCGTCCAAGGTGAAGGCCAGGTCGCGGTAGGCCATCGATGCGCTCGAGCGATCGTTGCCGACCACGACCTCGCCACTCAGGCGCTTGAAAGCCAGACGCGGCAAATCAGGCGCCAGTCGCACCTGGATGTCGCGCACATCGGCTTGCAGGCCGACGCGGCTCAGGCGCCCCCGCGTCAAACCCACCGACGCGGACACGCCGCCCTGTCCGCCGGCCACCTCGATGGGCAGCCGCACGTGTTGACGCAGTCGGCGCACATCGACGTGCTCGAAACGGGCCTTGACCTCGCCCGACCAGGTTCGCCAGTCCGCCGGACGGGTCGTCTCGATGTCCAGCTTCGGTGACCAGCCCGCCTGGCCGACCAACCACACCGGCTGGCTCATGTGCGCCTCGATCCGGAAACGCTGACCAAACTCGGAGGGCGGCGTCGCCGAGAGGCTGAGTTCATGCACCCGTCCTCGCCAGGACGGCCGGTTTTTCAGCGTCAAGTCCACCTGCTGCAGGGCCAGCTCGGGGGCACCGAGGTAGTCATCCCGCCAGCGCACCGTGCCCTGGCGGATCTGGATGCGCGACTGCGACAAAACCCAGTCACCCGCGGCGCTGCCCTGCCCCGACGACGACGCCCCACTGGGCAGGCTCAAACCAGCCACGTGCAGCACGCCGTCCCGGTCGCGGCGCACATCCAACTCGGGTGCCACGATCACCAGGCGATCCAGGCGCAGCTCCCGATCGAGCAAGGCCGTGGGGGCCAGGGTCGCCATGGACAGCCGGGCTTCGACCTCGGGCAGGCGCAAGGCCGGTCGCCCCTGACTGTCCAGGATGCTCACTTCGCGCAGCGACAGCACCGGCCAGATGCCCTCGGCGCGTCCCACGACCTCGCCCACCCGCACGGTCGCCCCCACGGCCTGAGTGGCTTGTTGCGCGAGCTCATCACGCCATTCGTTGACCCTTGGCAGAATCTGGATCAGGACAAAGGCCCAAGCCGCCACCGCGACGCATGCCAGCCCCAACAGCCCCCAGCCCAGCCAACGAAGGGTTTTCAGCCCGGTTCGCCCCAGCCAGCGTGCAGGCAGGAGCAGCAAGCGCCCCGGCCCGCGAGTGGCTTGAGCGGCGCCAACGGGGTCGGCAGGTTGATCGTCGGTCGCATCGTCGGTCGCATCGACCTTCGAATCGGGCATCTGGGGCATGAAATCGGCGCACATCCGTCGAACCACCATCCCACCGGGGAGGGCTTGTGCCCTACCATCGCGTGCAGGTCTGCTGGTTCGACCCAAGGCGAGCACCCTAGCACAGACCCGTTGCACCCTGACCCGGCTCCATGATTGACATCCCATCCGACGCCGCTGCGTCTTCGGCCCCGGCCGACCACTCCCGCTACGTTCAGCGCATCCGGCGCCGCTATGTGGCCGAAGTCCAGGCGTTCGCGCAGGCCTGCCCGGGGGTGCCCCGCAGCGCCGACATCGCCCACCTCATCGAGCGGCTGCAGGCCGATGGCCGCGACCTGCCTTCCTCGCTGCGCGTGGCCCGCCAGTTGGTGATGGAGCGCCTGGCGGTGCAGGACGTCGAAACCAGCGCCCCCATGCAGGCCATCACCCTGGCCATGACCGAGCTGGCCGAGGTCACGCTGGACGTTGCCCTGAAAGCGGCCGAGGCCGAAGCCGACCTCAAGCACGGTCAACCGCTCAACGAGCAAGGCCAGCGCGTCGATTTCTGGGTCATCGGCATGGGCAAGCTCGGCGGGCGCGAGCTCAACGTCTCGTCCGACATCGACCTCATCTACGTGTACGAAGACGACGGCCAGACCACCGGCGTGACCGATGTCACCGGACGGGTCTCGGGCCAGGTTTCGGTGCACGAGTACTTCGCCTTCGTGGCCCGCAAGCTCAGCACCCTGATCGCCGACACCACCGAAGACGGCTTCGTCTTCCGCGTCGACCTGGCGCTGCGCCCCAACGGCAACTCCGGCCCGCCCGTGGTCAGCATGGCGATGCTGGAGGAGTACTTCCTGGTGCAAGGCCGCGAATGGGAGCGCTTTGCCTGGCTGAAAAGCCGCATCGTGGCGCCGCGCCGCTGCATGCCCAAGGGCGAGCACCACGCCCGCGCCCTGGCGCTGCGCAACCTGGTCATGCCCTTCGTCTACCGTCGCTACCTCGATTACGGCGTGTTCGAGGGCCTGCGCCAGTTGCACCGCAAGATCCGCGACGAGGCCACCCGCCGCGCCGCCGGCCGCCCCGACCGTGCCAACGACGTCAAGCTGGCGCGCGGCGGCATCCGCGAAATCGAGTTCACCGTGCAGCTGCTGCAGGTGGTGCGCGGCGGCCAGTTCCCCGAGATCCGCACCCGATCCACGCTCAAGGCCCTGCCCCGCCTGGTCGCGCGCGGCCTCATCGCACCCGACAAGGCCGAGCAGCTCGCCCACGCCTACACCTTCCTGCGCCGTGTCGAGCACCGCATCCAGTTCCTCGACGACCAGCAGACCCACATGCTGCCCACGCAGGACGCCGACCTCGACTGGATCGCGCGCAGCATGGGCTTGAGCCAGCGCAGCGCCGACCGGTCCTCGCACCCCGACTGCCTCTCGCCCACCTGCCAGTTGCTCAACGCCCTGTGCCAGGTGCGCGAGCTGGTCGCCACCGAGTTCGACGCCCTGCTGCACGATGGCAGAGAAGGCGGCAACCCAGGCGGCTGCAAAGGCTGCGGCGGCCCACCTTTGCCGGTCGACAGCGAAGAGTTCGCGGCCAAGCTGCCGCAAGCCATCGCGCCACACGTGCTGGCGTTCGCGCGCCAGCCCAAGGTCACGATGCTGTCGGACGCGGCCAAGCTGCGCCTGGCCAAACTCATCGGCCGGGCCACGCAAATCGCGCTGACAGAAGGCCCAGACGGCCAGGAGCCCCTGGGCATCGAAGCCGTGCTGCGCTTCGTCGAGTGGCTCAACCCGCTGCTGCGCCGCGACAGCTACCTCTCGCTGCTGGCCGAGCGCACCGAGGTGCTCAAGCGCCTGCTGCGCCTGCTGGGCCTGGCCCGCTGGTCGATGCGCTACCTGCTGCGCCACCCTGGCGTGATCGACGAGCTGGCCGACCCGCGCCTGATGGACGGCCGCTTCGACGCCAAGGCCTACCGCGCCGAACTCGAAGAGCGCCACAACGCCTGGGTGCGCGCCGGCCAGGCCGACGAAGAAGCCCTGATGGACACGCTGCGCCGCGCCCACCACGCCGAGGTGTTTCGCACCCTGGTGCGCGACGTCGAAGGCACGCTCAGCGTCGAGCAGGTCGCCGACGACCTCTCGCTGCTGGCCGACACCACGCTGGACATCACGCTGCGCTGGGCCTGGCGCGAGCTGCAACAGCGCCCCGGCAAACAGGCCCGTTACGCCGTCGGCCGCGAGCCGCATTTCGCCGTCATCGCCTACGGCAAGCTGGGCGGCAAGGAACTGGGCTACGGATCCGACCTGGACGTCGTCTTCGTCTACGACGACAAGCAGGACTCCCCCGAGCAGGACGCCGGCCCCGACACCCCCAGCCCCATCGACGCCTACCTGCTGTTCGCGCGCAAGCTCATCACCTGGCTGACGCTGCGCACCTCGGTGGGCGAGCTCTTCGACATCGACACCGCCCTGCGCCCCAATGGCAACTCGGGCCTGCTGGTGACGTCTTACCACTCGTACGACGACTACCAGCGCCAGCGCGGCAGCAACACCGCCTGGACCTGGGAGCACCAGGCCCTGACGCGGGCGCGCTGGTGCGCTGGTGAGCTCGCCCTGGCCGAGCGC
>NZ_DCXA01000152.1:7184-8285 GCF_002328915.1 Aquabacterium sp. UBA2148 | reverse complement strand
GAGCGCTTCGAGAGCACCCGCCGTGCCGTGTTGTCGTCCGAGCGCTGCGCCAGCAGCCTGGCCCAGGAGGTCGTGGCCATGCGCGAGCGCATGCGGGAGGCCCACCCCTGCCCATCCGATCGCTTCGACATCAAGCACAGCGCCGGCGGCATGATCGACGTCGAGTTCGTGGTGCAGTTCCTGGTGCTCACGCACAGCCGCGTGCACCCTGGGCTGATGGACAACCTCGGCAACATCGCCCTGTTGCTGCGAGCAGGGGCTGCCGGCCTGGTGCCCAGCCCGGTGGCGCAAGCCGCCAGCCAGGCCTACCGCGAGCTGCGCCGCATCCAGCACCGCGCACGCCTGGATGAAGCGCCGACCGAACTCGAGGGCGAGCGGCTGACCGCCGTGGCACACCACCGTGACGCCGTGCTGGCCTTGTGGCAATCCGTGTTCGGGCACCTCTCGCCTGCTGGCACCGGGGCCCCCGAACCCCGCCCCCTGCCTTGAGCACGCAACGTCCCCGTCCCGCGGTCACGCCCCACGTGATGTGGTGGTGTGCGCTCGGCCTGCTGCTGGCCCTGCCCAGCCTGGCGTTCGCCCCCGTGCCCCTGGCCCTGCCGCCGGAGTTCTGGCCCGAGCTGCCGGCCAGGCTGGTGTTGCGACCGGACCAGGGAGGCCACCAGCCCCTGTGGAGCTGGTGGGCAACCGCCTGGCTGCATGGCAGCGAAGCCCACCTGTGGCGCAACCTGTTCGGCGCAGGCCTGATCCTGCTGATGGGAGCGCTCGCCGATGTCACGCCGCGCGACACCCTCGCCTGGTTCCTCGCCTGGCCGCTGACGCACGTCGGCATGCTGCTGGAGCCATCGCTCACGTCCTACGTGGGCCTGTCCGGGGTGCTGCACGCGGGCGTTGCCATCGTGGCGTTGGCCAACCTCCACCACCCCTGCCGCCCCGCGCATCGGGTGGTCGGCATCGTGCTGCTGGGCTGGCTGGCGGGCAAGCTCTTCATGGAAAACCCCTGGGCTCATCACCTCGTTCTGTCAGAAGCGTCGGCTATAAACGTGGCCCCCTGGGCGCATTTGAGTGGCGCGCTGGCCGGGGTGCTGGCGTGGTCTGCGG
>NZ_DCXA01000152.1:0-7118 GCF_002328915.1 Aquabacterium sp. UBA2148 | reverse complement strand
GTGCTGGCGTGGTCTGCGGTACACGCCAGGCACCTGCGGCCACGCCAACCGACATGACAGAAGGTGACAAACCTCACGGTTGACCCACCTGTTTGAGCGGTTTGCACCACCGACCAGGGAACTTCGCTGTCTGTACCCGATCTTGCACTGACGCCTGCGCACACTTCCATGGCCAGGCCCGAGAACCACACAACCCAACCTTCAGACCATGCAACACCGCCTGCACGCTTCCGCTCAACCGCGCGCCATCCGCATGATGGCCCTGCTGCCCGTCGTCCTGGCCGCCGTCCTGGCCACCGGCTGCGGCGACAAGGGCTCGTCCGAAGGCAAGGCCACCCAGGCCGCTGCCCGCGTGAACGGCTCGGAGATCACCGTCCACCAGATCAACCAGGTGCTGGAGCGCCAGCAAGGCCTTCGCCCCGAGCAAGCCGAAGCCGCTGGTCGCAACATCCTTGAAGGCCTGATCGACCAGCAACTGGCCGTGTCCAAGGCCGAAGAGCAAAAGCTCGACCGCGATCCGCAGGTCATGCAGTTGCTCGAAGCCACCCGTCGCAACATCCTGGCACGCACTTACATCGAGCGCGCTGCTGTCGCTGGCGCAGGCACCCCTGGCGGCGATGAAATCCGCAAGTACTTCGACGAAAAGCCCGCCCTGTTCTCGCAGCGCAAGCTCTACGCCCTGCAAGAGTTCACCATCCCCGCCACGCCCGAGCAAACCAAGGCGACCATCGAGCTGCTGAAAAAGGCACGCACCCCGGCCGAGTACGGTGAAGTGCTCAAGGTCTCCGGCCTGAAGTTCACGACCCAACAGGTCACCCAGGCAGCCGAAGGCCTGCCCCTGGCCATCGTGGATCAGCTCGCCAAGGTCAACGATGGCGAGTCACTGTTCATCACGGCCAAGGACGGCTTCAAGGCCATCCTGGTCATGGCCAGCCGCGCGCAACCGGTGTCGTTCGAACAGGCCAAGCCAGCCATCGAGCAGTTCCTGACCGCCGAACGTCGCCGCCAGTTTGCCCAGAAGGAAGTCAAGGCCATGCGCGAAGCGGCCAAGATCGAATACCTGGGCAAGTTCGCCGAGAAGCCGGCTTCGGGCGCCGCAGCGGCGTCGAGCGCAGACGGTGGCGTGGCCTCCACACCCTCCGTGGCCGCTCCTCCCGCTGACGCAGCAGCCAGCACCAGCGTTGACGCAGACTCCCTGTCCAAGGGCCTGTCTGGCCTGAAGTGAGCCCGCTGTGATCCTGATCTGAGCGAGCCCGACGGTCGCCGACCGGGCTCTGACACGGTACAGAGCTGCTCCCACACAAGCGCCCTTCCGGGCGCTTTGTTTTTTCGTGGCACGGGTGCGTTCGGGCAAACCAGCAGCCCAGCGTGCACCCAGGCGAGACATCCATCACAAGCCTCGGGTGATCCGACGCCTGGCGGAGGGTTTCCCTCAACCGGCCAC
This sequence comes from Aquabacterium sp. UBA2148, assembly GCF_002328915.1. Lineage (NCBI taxonomy): Bacteria > Pseudomonadati > Pseudomonadota > Betaproteobacteria > Burkholderiales > Sphaerotilaceae > Aquabacterium > Aquabacterium sp. UBA2148. The sequence goes on along the minus strand of NZ_DCXA01000152.1, from coordinate 5,674 downwards.
CAGCAAGGCGCTTCCTAGAATTTCAGGCAACGGAGCACGGCCCACCAGCCGCACCCGCAGCCCGCCCCGACAAGGAAGCAGCATGCGTCACCCCGATCCCCATTTTGGCTACCCCTCGGTGTCCTGGAGAACGAATGAGCAACGGCCCGCTCAGCAGGTGACGGCGCCGACCCGCCACCGCTTCCTGCGCCAGGGAACCCTGCTGCTCGACACCTACGTGGACGCCATGGACCTGGACGGTGCCGCACAACGCATCCTCACCTGGGGGAGCCGCCACCAGTCACGCATCGTGGCCCTTTGCGACATGGCCCACCTTGTGCAAGCAACCCGGGACCCCGCACTGCACCACGCCCTCGCCCAGGCAGACCTGACCTTGCCTGGCGACGCGGGTGTGGCCTGGGCCATGCGCCGAGAAGGCCAGCGCCGCCAGCAAGCGCTGACGGCCCGCGAGCTCATGTGGCACCACATGCGCCTGGCCGAGCAGGCAGGCCAGGCCGTTCACTTGCACGGCGGCACGCAGGCATCGCTCGACCAACTGATCAGCCACGCTCAAACGGCTTTTCCTGCTCTCCAGATCACAGGCACGCCCGGCGCGCCACAAGCCCTCACACCTGCACAAGACCTGGCCCTGGCCCACCAGATCGCTTCCACGGGCGCGACGGTGGTTTTCGTTGGCCTGGCTCACGCCGAGCAGGCGAGTTGGATGCAAGCTCACCGGGCTCAAGTGCGTGCCGTGATGGTCGGCCTGGGGCCCGACTTCGGCCAAACACAGCTGATCTGCGCACGCACGTCATCCCTGGGCGCGCTGCGTCGGCGCTTGGCGACGCAAGCGGCCTTCCTCACTCGGGTGTTGCACAGCATGCTGCTGGGTGCACCGCCCTCGCGTCACGACGACCCGCGCTGACACCGCCTGCATCGTCAACACCCGCTGTTTGGCCGGCCGCACACCCTGCGGCCGTTTTTGTTTGCAACGCCCCGCCTCTTGGCGTGCCAGCGCCCGATAGACTCTCGCCTCATCGACCTGACCGGGCATGCCCCATGGATGTTCACGCGCCCCCCACCCTTCCCAGAGACACCGACTGGGTGCGAACGCGAGCCACCTGGCAGGACTGGTTCCTGACCCAAGCCTTCCCCTTGTGGCGCACCCAAGGCGTGGACCGCCAGCGCGGCGGCTTCTTCGAAAAGCTCGACGCCCGGGGACACCCAGTCGAAGAGCCTCGCCGCACACGCGTGGTGGCACGCCAGCTCTACGTCTGCGCCACCGCCCAACGGCTGGGCTGGCAAGGTGACACCAAGGACCTGTTGGTGCACGGCCTGGACTTCCTGCTGAACAGGCTTCGCAACCCGGACGGCACCTTTGCGACGTCGTTCGACGTCCACCGCGGTGAGCGCAACGCTCAATTCGACCTCTACGAGCAGGCCTTCGCGCTGTTCGCACTCGCCGCCGTGCACGAAAGCGATCGCGCCACCTTCGCTCAGCTGCCAGGCATCGCGCTGTCCACCCTGCAGCGCATGCGGCAGGGGTGGCAACATGCCATGGGCGGCTTCCATGAAAGCCAGCCACCACAGGCTCCGCTGCGCGCCAACCCCCACATGCACCTGCTCGAAGCGGCACTGGCCTGGCACCGGGCCTGCCAGGGCGATACGAACGCCTGGGCTGAGCTGGCCGACGAGGTGACGGCGCTGGCGCTGGATCACCTCCTGGATGCGCCCAGCGGCCTGGTCACCGAGTGGTTCGACCTGGACTGGCGTCCCCTGCCAGGCGAGCGAGGCACGGAAGCCGAGCCGGGTCATCAGTTCGAATGGGGCTGGCTGCTGATGCAGTGGGCCATGGCCCGCCCCGAGCACCCCCGCAGGACCGAGGCCCTGACAGCCGCCAGGCGGATGATCGACCTGGGCGAGCAACTCGGCGTGGACCCGCATCGCGGCGTGGCCATCAACACCTTGGGCACCGACGGCCGCTGGCGTGATGCCCACGCCAAGCTCTGGCCCCAGACCGAGCGCATCAAAGCCTGGGTCACCTGCGCGGAGCTGGCTGATCAGGCCCTGGATCACGCTGAAGCAACGAGGGCCCTGTCCCGCGCGACGGCTGCCACGCTCACCCTGCTGCGCTACCTGGCGCACCCTGTGCCCGGTGCCTGGCACGAATCACTGGACGCACAGGGCCGCTGGCAAACACAGGACACCCGGGCCAGCAGCCTTTATCACATCGTCTACGCCCTGGAGACCGCCTGCCAACTTGGCCGCTGAGCCGGCTGGGATGGCGTTCAGCTGGCGCTGAGTGTGGCGCCGAACGTGAACAGGTCGGCGTCGCGCATCCAGGGAGCTTGCGCATCCTTGGGTGCCAAACCAGGGGTCAGGCCCGCCACCGCCGGCCATTGGATGCCGATGTCTGCGTCATCCCAGCGGATGCTGCGTTCGCAATCGCGTGCGTAGACATCCGTCGTCTTGTAGAGGAAGTGGGTGTCGTCTTCCAGGGCCATGAAGCCATGGGCGAAACCCTCCGGGATCCAGAGTTGTCGGTGATTGGCCGCAGTCAATTCGACCCCCACCCACTTGCCGAACGTCGGCGAGCCCCGGCGGATGTCCACCGCCACGTCAAAGGCCGCGCCTTTGCTCACGCGCACCAGCTTGCCCTGAGGGTGCGGCGGCAGCTGGTAGTGCAGGCCACGCAACACGCCCGCCTTGCTGCAGGAATGGTTGTCCTGCACAAAAGGGCGTGGCGCTGGCAGGCCTAGCTCGGCCAGCCCGTGGTGGAACTTGGCTTCGTTGAAGCTCTCCATGAACCAGCCCCGGTCGTCACCGAAAACAGCAGGCTCGATGACGACAACGTCGGGGATGGCGGTAGGGATGAATTTCATGGGGTCACCAGACCTGGTCTTGCAGCACCTTGCGCAGGTACTGCCCATAGCCGTTCTTCAGCATGGGTTGTGCCAGCTTTTCGACCTGCTCGGCGGTGATCCAGCCGGAGCGGTAAGCGATCTCTTCGATGCAGGCCACCTTCAGGCCCTGGCGCTTTTCCAGCGTGGCGATGAACTGGCTGGCTTCGAGCAGGCTGTCGTGGGTGCCGGTGTCGAGCCAGGCATAGCCGCGGCCCATGATCTCGACACTGAGCTGCCCCTGCTGCAGGTAGATCGCGTTGACATCGGTGATCTCGTACTCGCCCCGGGCACTCGGCTTGATCGACGCCGCGATGTCGCAGACCTGGTTGTCGTAGAAGTACAGGCCCGTGACCGCGTAGTTGCTCTTGGGCGAAGCCGGCTTTTCTTCGATCGACAGGGCGCGCTTGTCCGCGTCGAAGGCCACCACGCCGTAACGCTCAGGGTCCTGCACGTGGTAGGCGAACACGCTGGCGCCGACATCGCGGTTGGCAGCGTTGTGCAGCAGGCCCTGCAGATTGTGGCCGTAATAGATGTTGTCACCCAGCACCAACGCGCTGGGGTCGTTGCCCACGAAATCGCGGCCCAGCACGAAGGCCTGAGCCAGCCCATCCGGGCTGGGTTGCACGCAGTAGCTGATGTTCACGCCCCACTGGCTGCCGTCGCCCAGCAGTGCCTGAAAGCGCGGCGTGTCCTGCGGGGTGCTGATCAGCAGGATGTCGCGGATGCCGGCCAGCATCAGCGTGCTCAGCGGGTAATAAACCATCGGCTTGTCGTACACCGGCAGCAGTTGCTTGCTGATGGCCAGCGTGGCCGGGTGCAGCCGGGTGCCGGAGCCCCCGGCCAGGATGATGCCTTTGCGCTTCATGGTGGAGATCACTTCCCTGAAATCTCGGTGAGCATGCGGTCGACCCCGTCCTGCCAATGCGGCAGGCTCAAGCCAAAAGCCGCCTGAAGCCGGCGGGTGTCCAGGCGGGAGTTGTGCGGACGCTTCGCGGGCGTGGGGTAAGCCGTGGTCGGCACGGCTTCGATCGCGTCGGCGGCCACCTTCACCGGCAGCGCGTTGGCGCGCGCCCATCCGATGACGTGGCTGGCGTAGGCATGCCAGGTGGTCTCGCCCGAGGCCACCAGGTGGTAGAGACCCAGGCGCGCATCGCCGCCAGGCTGGCTCACGCTGCGGATGGCGTGCGCCGTGACGTCGGCCAGCAGGTCGGCCCCCGTGGGCGCGCCATGCTGGTCGGCGATGACCTTCAGCGCGTCGCGCTCGGCCGCGAGCTTGAGCATGGTCTTGGCAAAGTTGCCACCGCGCGCCGCATACACCCAGCTGGTGCGAAAAATCAGGTGTCGGCAGCCGCTGGCTTGCACCAACTGCTCACCTTCAAGCTTGGTCTGGCCGTACACGTTCAGCGGCGCGGTGGGCGCCGATTCATCGCGCAGCGCCTCGCCCGAGCCATCGAACACATAGTCCGTGCTGTAGTGCACCAGCAAGGCACCGATCTCGGCCGCCGCTTGAGCCACCAGGCCCGGCGTCGTCGCGTTGATCAGTCGCGCCACATCGGGCTCGGCCTCTGCCTTGTCGACCGCCGTGTGGGCCGCCGAGTTGACGATCACATCAGGCCGCACGCGTCGCACGATCTCGGCCACCTGTGCCGGGTCGGTGAAATCGGCCTTGAGCTCAGGCGCCTCGGCCGGGCCAGGCGTGTTGAAGTCGAGTGCCACCAGCTCACCCAAGGGCGCCAGCGAGCGCCGCAGCTCCCACCCGACCTGGCCACCACAGCCCAGCAGCACGATCTTCATGCACGCTCCGCGTAGTTCTGCGCGATCCAGTCGCGGTAGGCCCCCGAGCGCACGGTGTCGATCCATTCGCCGTTGTCCAGGAACCATTGCACCGTCTTGCGGATGCCCGAAGAGAAGGTCTCGGAGGGCAGCCAGCCGATGTCACGCTGGATCTTGGTCGGGTCGATCGCGTAACGGCGGTCGTGACCGGGACGATCTTTGACGTAGGTGATCAGGCTCTCGTACTTGGAGCCATCGGCGCGCGGGCGCAGCTCGTCGAGGATGCGGCAAACCGTGTGCACCACATCGATGTTGCGGATCTCGTTGATGCCGCCCACGTTGTAGGTCTCGCCCAGCGTGCCTTTTTCCAGCACCTGGCAGATGGCCTCGCAGTGGTCGCGCACGTACAGCCAGTCGCGGATGTTCAGCCCGTCGCCATACACCGGCAGGGGCTTGCCCTCCAGCGCGTTGAGGATCATCAGCGGGATGAGCTTTTCCGGGAAGTGATACGGCCCGTAGTTGTTGCTGCAGTTGGTGGTCAGCGTGGGCAGGCCGTAGGTGTGGTGGTAGGCCCGCACCAGGTGGTCGCTGCCCGCCTTGCTGGCCGAGTACGGGCTGTTGGGCGCGTAGGGCGTGGTCTCGGAAAACGCCGCGTCGGTGTCACCCAGCGAGCCGTAAACCTCGTCGGTGCTGACGTGCAGGAATCGGAAGGCGGCTTTGTCGGCCTCGTTCATGGCGCCCCAGTAGGCGCGCACCTCTTCGAGCAGGCAGAAGGTGCCCACCATGTTGGTGTGGATGAACTCGCCGGGGCCGTGGATCGAGCGATCGACGTGGCTCTCCGCCGCGAAGTGCAGGATGGCTCGCGGCTTGTGTTGCGCCAAGGCAGCGCGCACGGCATCGCGGTCGGCGATGTCCGCCTGCACCAAAGTGGCCTGCCCGGACTTCAATGGGCTGGCGATGGTGTGGGGGTTGCCGGCGTAGGTCAGCTTGTCGAACACCACCACCGGCTCGGCCTGTTC
>NZ_DCXA01000303.1:5520-5673 GCF_002328915.1 Aquabacterium sp. UBA2148 | reverse complement strand
AAGCTGTTCGTGGTGCGCAAGGACAGCACGCTGACCGAAGCCCAGCTCAAGGCCTACTGCCACGAGCAGCTGACCGGCTACAAGTGCCCCAAGTACGTCGAGTTCCGCAACGACCTGCCCAAGACCAACGTGGGCAAGATCCTGCGCCGCGAG
>NZ_DCXA01000303.1:2007-5433 GCF_002328915.1 Aquabacterium sp. UBA2148 | reverse complement strand
AAGATCCTGCGCCGCGAGCTGCGCGACGAGAAGAAGGCCGCCTGATCTGCTTCAGGTTGCTGAATGAACAAGCCGCTGGTGAGAGCCAGCGGCTTTTTTGTTTGTCGAGGCACTTGCCTGCCTTGCCTGGTGCGACAGTGATGGGCTCAAAGGCCCTTCGTTGAAGCTCACTCGTTGAGAAAGAGGGCCTGCAGGTCGCTCAGGAAGTCGAAGCCCTTGTCGGTGGGCCAGGCGCGCGCCAGGTCGCGTTGCAGCAGGCCTTTGGCCTCGGCTTCGGCCAGCGGTTTCTGGATGCTGGCCAGCGTCAGGCCCGTGCGCTCGGCAAAGCGCTGCAGCTCGAAGCCGTCCTTCAAGCGCAGCGCATTCATCATGAACTCGAAGGGGCGTGCCGACAGGCCGACATCGTGTTCGTTCGAGGTGGCCTGGCCTTGCGCGGCCTGGTCCATGTAGGTGTTCGGCTCGCGCCAGCGCACCTGTCGCACGATGCGGTCCGGGAAGCTGATCTTGCTGTGCGCGCCTGCGCCGATGCCCAGGTAGTCGCCGAACTGCCAGTAGTTGAGGTTGTGCTCGCAGTGGTGGCCAGGGCGCGCGTAGGCCGAGACCTCATAGCGCTGCAGACCTGCCGCGGTGGTGCCTGCGGTCAGCAGGTCGAGCATGTCGAAGGCGGTGTCGTCGTCGGGCAGGTTGGCAGGTGGGCGGCTGCCGAAGACGGTGTTGGGCTCCATCGTCAGGTGATAGAGCGAGAGGTGCGGCGGCGCGAAGGCCAGTGCCTGATCGAGGTCGGCCTGCAGCTCGGCCATGGTCTGGCCGGGCAGGGCGTACATCAGGTCGAGGTTGAAGGTGTCGAAGCAGCGCTGGGCTTCTTCGACCGCAGCGATCGCTTGCGCGCGGTCGTGCACGCGGCCCAGGGACCTGAGCTTGGCGTCGTCGAAGCTCTGCACGCCGATCGACAGGCGCGTGACGCCGGCCTGGCGGAAGGCCTTGAAGCGGTCGCGCTCGAAGGTGCCGGGGTTGGCTTCCAGCGTGACCTCGCAGCCGGGCTCGAGTGGCAGGCGCGCGCGGATGTCGGCCAGCAGGCGGTCGATGGCCTCGGGCGAGAACAGGCTGGGCGTGCCACCACCGATGAAGATGGTGTGCACGCGGCGGCCCCAGATCTGGGGCAGTGCGGCTTCGAGGTCCGCGCGCAGGGCGTCGAGGTAGCGGGACTCCAGCGGTGCGCGCTCGTCGGCATCACCGCGCAGCTCGTGTGAGTTGAAGTCGCAGTACGGGCATTTCTTGAGGCACCAGGGCAGGTGCACGTACAGCGACAGCGGTGGCAGGGCCGTCAGCGCGCCTGGGCGTTGCAGGGTGATCATGGCGTTGCCTCGGGGTGCTCAGTGTTGCCAGGGCCAGGCCGACGTTGCAGCGCCGCCATCGAGGCCCCAGCGCGCGCGCATGAGCGCCAGCAAATGCTGACAGGCGAGTGCGCGGTGGCTGATGGCGTTCTTGATGGCCGGATCGAGCTCGGCGGCGCTGTGGCCGTGCGAAGCGATCCACAGCAGCGGGTCGTAGCCGAAGCCGTGTGCGCCTTGTGGTGCGTCGAGCAATTCACCGCGCCACTGGCCCTCGGCGATCAAGGGCTCGGGATCTTCGGCGTGGCGCACGGCCACCAGCAGGCAGGTGAAGTGGGCGCCACGCTGAGCCTGGCCCTTCATCTGCGTCAGCAGCCACGCGTTGTTGGCCTGGTCGATCTGTTCGCGCGGCAGGCCTTCGGCGATGCGGCCGGCATCCACCGCGTGGCGAGCGGAGCGAACGCCCGGCGCGCCGCCCAGCGCATCCACGCACAGGCCGGAGTCATCGGCCAGCGCCGGCCCAACCGCTGCGGCGGCGGCATGGCGGGCCTTGGCCAGCGCGTTCTCGACGAAGGTGATGTGCGGCTCTTCGGCCTCAGGGATGCCCAGGCTGCCCTGTGTCACCAGCTCGACCCCGAGCGGGGCGATGAGGGCCTGCAGCTCCTTGAGCTTTTTGGCGTTGTTGGAGGCGAGGATCAGTCGCTTGCTCATGCTCGGGGCTTTCGGAAGGCTGGCAGGTCAGTGAGGCAGGGCAGGATGCTCAGGCGTGCCCATGGCGATCACGCGTTGAGCCTGCCTGGGTTGTTCATGCTTGCGCTAGGGCAGCGGCCTGGGCGGCCACGAGTTCGCGGATGCCCTTTTCGGCCAAGGCCAGCAGTTGGTCCATCTCGGCGCGGGTGAAGGCCACGCCTTCGGCCGTGCCTTGCACTTCCACGTAGTGGCCTGCGCCGGTCATGACGACGTTCATGTCGGTGTCGCAGGCCGAGTCCTCGATGTATTCGAGGTCGAGCAGCGGCGTGCCTTCGACGATGCCCACGCTGATGGCGGCCACCGGGTTGAGGATGGGGCTTTCGCTGATCTTGCCTTGGGCGATCAGGCCCTTGACGGCGTCGGCCAGGGCCACGTAGGCACCGGTGATGGCCGCGGTGCGCGTGCCGCCGTCGGCCTGGATGACGTCGCAGTCGATGACGATGGAGCGCTCGCCCAGCTTGGCCAGGTCGACCACGGCGCGCAGGCTGCGGCCGATCAGGCGCTGGATCTCCTGCGTGCGGCCGCTTTGCTTGCCGCGCGCGGCCTCGCGGTCACTGCGGGTGTGGGTCGAGCGCGGCAGCATGCCGTACTCGGCCGTCACCCAGCCTTCGCCGCTGCCGCGCTTGTGCGGCGGCACCTTCTCTTCGACGGAGGCCGTGCACAAGACCTTCGTGTCGCCAAAGCAGATCAGCACCGAGCCTTCGGCGTGGATGGTGTAGCCGCGGGTGATGGTCAGGGGGCGCAGGCTGTCGAGTGCGCGACCGTGGGGGCGGTTGTAGGCCATGGTGGGGTCCGTGAAAAAGGGGTGACGGTGAAAAGCAAAGGCCCGAAGCGGGTGCCCGGGCCGGTGAGAGGGGCGGGTGACTTTGCGAGCCAGCCGCGGAGGGTCATGAGGAAATCAGGCCTGATTCAACCTGTGCAAATCAAGTCGTTTTTTTGGCAGCGGCGCTGGCCGACGAGCGGCGGATGGCCTCGTTGATCTCGCGGATGGATCGCTCGATCTCGGCCTCGTCCAGGTCGTCGACCTCGACATTGTCGCCCGGTGTGCCGGTGTTGCCCACGCTGGCCTGGATGGTCGAGGCGAACACCTCGTCGCCCAGGCTGTCGGTGCTCACGCCAGGTTGGTCGTCGTTGGCCGCTGATTCCCATTCCATGGCCAGCACGGTGACGTTGTCGCACTTGGCGCCACCGTTGCGCAGCGCCATCTCGACCAGCTCGGGCACGGCGTCGGAGATGGTGCGCGTGGCCATGTTCTGGGTGATGGCGTCGTCTTCGACGGTGCCCCACAGGCCGTCGGAGCACAGCATGATGCGGTCGCCTTCTTGCAGCACCAGCGGGCCGGCGG
>NZ_DCXA01000303.1:229-1948 GCF_002328915.1 Aquabacterium sp. UBA2148 | reverse complement strand
TGACCACCGGCTTGCCCGGGCTGCCCAGGCAGGTGAAGAGCACGTTGCGGTTGTAGCGCTCGTTGAGCGGCACCACCGACGACAGCGTGTTCTGCAGCTCGGAATAGGAGTGGTCGCGCGTGCGGGCGATGAGTTTGTCGCCGCGCACGAAGTACAGGCGCGAGTCGCCGCAATGGGCCCAGTAGGCCGTGTTGCCTTGCATGATGCAGGCGACGATGGTCGTGCGTGGCGTGTCCATCAGGCCGCGCTCGCTGGCGTAGCGCAGCAGCTGGTGGTGGCCCGCCATGATGGCGTCCTGCAGGAAGCGGATCGGGTCGGCCAGGCGGGGCTTGGCGTCGCGCTGGTACAGGGCCGCCATGGTCTGCAAGGCGAGCTGCGAGGCCATCTCACCCTCGGGGTGACCACCCATGCCGTCGGCGAGGGCGAACAGACCTGAGTCCCGCGTGTAGCAGTAGCCCATGCGGTCTTCGTTCTTTTCACGGCCGCCCTTGCGGCTGATCTGGTAGACGGAGAATCTCATGCCTTCGCACCGGACTTGAGGTTTTCGAGTTGCAGCTTCACGCGCTCGGAGAAGGTGAGCTTGGAGTAGCGGCGTTCGGTTTCACGCGCGAGCTCCTTTTGCAGCGCGAAGACGCTCTGCGGGCGGGCCAGCGGGTCAAGGGACATGCACCACTCGGTGACCTCGATGAGGTTGTCCGAGTAGACGTTGCGCAGGCGCGAGAGCGACAGGCTCAGGCGGTCTTTTTCGAGGCGCTGCGGCGCGTCGTTGGGCGGGTAGCCCTGCATGCAGGCGTAGATGCAGGCCCCGATCGCGTAGATGTCCGTCCAGGGGCCGAGAGAGCCGTCGCGGCGGTACATCTCGGGGGCGGCAAAGCCCGGCGTGTACATCGGGCGGATGAAGTTGCCTTCCTTGCTCAGCACCTCGCGCGCGGCGCCAAAGTCCAGCAACACGGCCCGGTTGTCGTTGGTGATGAAGATGTTGGCTGGCTTGATGTCCAGGTGCAGCATCTTGTGCTGGTGCACGATGCGCAGGCCGCGCAGGATCTCGTCGAAGAGGCTGCGGATGGTGGACTCGCGGAAAACCTTGTCGCGTTTCAGGTCGCGCGCGGTGACGATGAAGTCCTGCAGGGTGTCGCCCTGGAGGTAGTTCATCACCATGTAGACGGTTTCGTTCTCGCGGAAGAAGTTCAGCACCGACACCACACTCGGGTGGGCGATCTGGGCCAGCGAGCGGCCTTCTTCGAAGAAACTTTTCAGCCCCAGGCGGTAGAGTGGCTGCTTGTCGGGCTTGACGCGGGGAATGAGCTCACCGGCCGAGCGCTCGGCCAGCGAGGCAGGCAGGTACTCTTTGAGGGCGACCAGGCGCTTTTCCGGGTCTTCAGCGAGGTAGACCACGCCGAACCCGCCAGCGGCAAGCTTCTTGACGATCTGGTAGCCGCCCACGACGGTGCCCGAGGGCAACGGAGCGGGTTTCGGCTTTGACATAATCGTGTTTTATCTGGGTGAAATAGATCCATGTCAGTCTACTCCATGACCGGCTTTGCCAGCGCGGTCGCGTCGGCACCCGACCACGTCGGTGAAAACACGGACGACTCGGAAGCGTCGAATGCGTCACGCAAGACGGCATCGGGGGCGGTGAGCGCCGAGTTGCGCTCGGTCAACAGCCGTTTCCTGGACCTGAGCTTCAAGCTGGCCGACGAGTTCCGCGCCCTGGAGCCC
>NZ_DCXA01000303.1:0-141 GCF_002328915.1 Aquabacterium sp. UBA2148 | reverse complement strand
AGTTCCGCGCCCTGGAGCCCGCCCTGCGCGACCTGCTGACCGCCGCCTTCAAGCGCGGCAAGATCGAGCTGCGCATGCAGCCCCAGCGAGCCGCCGACGCTGGCTGGCCCCAGCCCCAGCCCGAGCAGCTCCACACCCTGG
>NZ_DCXA01000216.1:16405-18534 GCF_002328915.1 Aquabacterium sp. UBA2148 | reverse complement strand
CGCCCTCGAGTTCTTCACCGCTGCCGTGCCCGAAATGCTGGGCGGCTCGGCCGACCTGACCGGCTCGAACCTGACCAACACCAAGAGCACGCTGGCCTTCCGCGTGGGCGACGACGGCAAGGTCGTGACCACCGACGGCAAGCCCGGCCGCCACATCAACTACGGTGTGCGCGAGTTCGGCATGGCCGCCATCATGAACGGCGTGGCCCTGCACGGTGGCTACATCCCCTACGCCGGCACCTTCCTGACCTTCAGCGACTACAGCCGCAACGCCATCCGCATGGCCGCGCTGATGAAGCAGCGCGTGATCCACGTGTTCACGCACGACTCCATCGGCCTGGGCGAAGACGGCCCGACCCACCAGTCCGTCGAGCACGCCGCCAGCCTGCGCCTGATCCCCGGCCTGGACGTCTGGCGTCCGGCCGACACGACCGAAACGGCCGTGGCCTGGTCCATGGCCCTGGCCAACAAGAACCGCCCGTCGGCCCTGCTGCTGTCGCGCCAGAACCTGCCCTACGCGCCCAAGTCGGACGCCGACGTGATCACCCAGGGTGCTTACGTGCTGGCCGAGCCGTCGGAAGTGGGCCTGAAGAAAAAGGCCGTGGCCGTGATCGTGGCCACCGGCTCCGAGGTGCAGCTGGCCCTGCACGCGCAGCAAAAGCTGGCCGAGATGGGCGTGCCCGTGCGCGTGGTCTCCATGCCTTCGACCACCGTGTTCGACCGCCAGGACGTGGCCTACAAGAAGTCCGTGCTGCCGGCCAACCTGCCTCGCGTGGCGGTGGAGGCCGGCGTCACCGACGGCTGGTGGAAGTACGGCGTGGACGCGGTCGTCGGCATCGACACCTACGGCGAGTCGGCCCCGGCCGGCGTGCTCTTCAAGCACTTTGGCTTCACCCCCGAGAACGTGGTGGCCACCGTGCTGAAGGTGCTCAAGAACCGCGCCTGAAGCCTAAAATCACGGGCTGCCCGCCGCGCCTGGGTCACCACCCGGGCGCCGCACAGGCCGGGCCTGCCCCGCCACACCCGCTGAGCAGACTTCGTTTCCAGCCTTTTCAAACCTCTTAAACCTTCACAAAAGGTCTTTCCATCATGGCGATCAAGATCGGTATCAACGGCTTCGGCCGCATCGGCCGCATGGTGTTCCGTGCAGCAGTCCAGAACTTTGCCAACGACGTCGAAATCGTCGGCATCAACGACCTGCTCGAGCCCGACTACCTGGCCTACATGCTGAAGTACGACAGCGTGCACGGTCGTTTCAAGGGTGAAGTCGCCATCGAGGGCAACAACCTGATCGTCAACGGCAAGAAGATCCGCCTGACCGCCGTCAAGAACCCGGCCGAGCTGAAGTGGGACGAAGTCGGCGCCGACGTCGTCATCGAGTCCACCGGCCTGTTCCTGACCAAGGAAACCGCCGAAGCCCACATCAAGGCTGGCGCCAAGAAGGTGATCATGTCGGCCCCCTCGAAGGACGACACCCCGATGTTCGTCTACGGCGTCAACGACAAGACCTACGCCGGCCAGACCATCATCTCCAACGCTTCGTGTACCACGAACTGCCTGGCCCCCGTGGCCAAGGTGCTGAATGACACCTTCGGCATCAAGCGCGGCCTGATGACCACCGTGCACGCCGCCACCGCCACGCAGAAGACCGTGGACGGCCCGTCCAACAAGGACTGGCGCGGCGGCCGCGGCATCCTGGAAAACATCATCCCCTCGAGCACGGGCGCCGCCAAGGCCGTGGGCGTGGTGATCCCCGAGCTGAACAAGAAGCTGACCGGCATGGCCTTCCGTGTGCCCACCTCTGACGTGTCCGTCGTCGACCTGACCGTCGAGCTGAACAAGGAAGCTTCGTACGAAGACATCTGCAAGGCCATGAAGGCCGCCTCTGAAGGCGCCATGAAGGGCGTGCTGGGCTACACCGAAGACAAGGTCGTGGCCACCGACTTCCGTGGCGAAGTCTGCACCTCGGTGTTCGACGCCGAAGCCGGCCTGGCCCTGGACAGCACCTTCGTGAAGGTCGTGTCCTGGTACGACAACGAGTGGGGTTACTCCAACAAGTGTCTGGAAATGGCGCGCGTCATCGCCAAGTGATCCCTGCTGCCTCGGCGTGACCTTTGTCACGCCAGTTC
>NZ_DCXA01000216.1:13155-16328 GCF_002328915.1 Aquabacterium sp. UBA2148 | reverse complement strand
CTTTGTCACGCCAGTTCGGTGGCTTCGGTGGTTTTGTCCCCCGGATCCGTCGACTTGTGCCGCTCAAGGCCCCTTCATGGGGCCTTTTTCATTTGATCCCATGTGCAACAGTGCCGACAACAGGTTGCTGAGTTCGTCTTGTCGCTGCGGTGCTGGGGTGGCGTCGAACCATAATCACTTTTCCGGATCTGGTGCAGGAGCACGGCGTGAGTACCTCTGTTGACAGCCTTGGCAGCAAGCATCCCCTTCGTTCGTGGCGCCGAGCCGTGTGGTGGGGGTGCGTGGCCGCTTTGATGGCCACCAACCATGCCAGCGCCGCGCCGACCCTGCCCGAGGGGGCTGCTCCGCAGGCCATGGGGGTCATCGTCAAGCTCAAGGATGGGCGGGTGACCACGGCCGACGGGCGTGGCATGGCCAGGCCCTCTTCGCTCAACCCCGAGGGATCCCAGCGCCGCCGCCTGCAAGTGGCCCAGGTGGCGCAACGCCAGCGAGTGAGCTACCTGGTCCAGAAGGACACGGCGTTCGGCGCCCAGGTGTTGCATCGCGGCGAGCCTGTGGCCTTGACCGACGCCGAGGCCGAGGCCGCGCGCTTGCGCCAGGACCCCGATGTCGAGTGGGCCGTGCCCAACGAGATCATGAAGCCGGCCACCACCACGACCGGCCAGACAGCACCGTCGGTGGACTACACGTATTCCGGGCGCTTCTGGATGCGATCCCGCGTCGCCGCTGGTGCAGGCGTGGCGGATTTTCCTGCCGCCTGGACTTTCCTGGCTGGCCGAACCCTGAACCCGGTTGTCACCGCGGTCCTGGACTCGGGCGTCACTGAAGCCACCACTCACCCTGACTTCGTCGGCCGCCTGTTCACCGGGCACGACTTCGTCACCGACCCGGCCGTGGGCAACGACAGCAGCGGGCGCGACGCCGACGTCAGCGACCCCGGTGACTGGGAAACGGGTTGTCCTGGTGACCTGAGCAAGTGCAGCTCCTGGCACGGCACCTCGATCACCAGCATGCTGGCAGCGCCTGGCAGCAGCACGACCACCGGCTCGCTCAACAGCTCTCAACAAATGGGCCCGGGCATTTTTGCCTCCATCGATGGTCAGCCCGTGGTGCTGCCCATTCGAGTGGGCGGCACGGGCGGTGCCAGCTCCAGCGACATCATCGACGCCATGTACTGGGCGGCAGGGCTGTCGGTGGCCAACGCCCCGCCCCCTCCCAACCCGGGTGCCAGGGTCATCAGCCTGAGCTATGGCTCGCTGGGCAATTGCCAGGGCGGCTCGAACACCGTGGACGCGCTGTACCGCAACGCCATCGCCACCCTTCGCTCTTTGGGCGTGGTGGTCGTGGCGTCGGCAGGCAATGGCGATGGCTCTGGCACGTTGGGGTACTCGTCGCCGTCCAAACCCGCGAGCTGCCAGGGCGTCATCGCGTCCACCGGGCTGCGCGCCAATGCCTCGAAGGCGGCGTATGCGAACCTGGTCAATGGCAGCCGCGCCAGCCAGTGCTATTTCGGTGTGGCCGTGGCCAGCGGTGATTCTGGTCAGAGCATGTCCATGCTGGGCAACTCCGGCACCACCTCACCCGGTACGACGAACCTGCAAGGCGGCATCGAGGGCACCAGCTTCGCGGCCCCGCAGGTGGCCGGCGTGGCGGCCTTGATGCTGGCCGTGAACCCCGCGCTCAGCTCGGTCGACGTGGCGTATCGGATCATGCAGTCGGCATCGGCCTTCCCCACCTCGGGCTCGCCGACCAATCTGTGCAGTGCCAGCAGCCTGGGCAACTGCCGATGCACCAGCGGCACTTGTGGCGCGGGTGTCCTGGATGCAGCCGCGGCGCTCAACGCTGCGCTGAGTTCCCCTCTGTTCGCCGAGGGCGTGTGCCCTGCACCTGACGTGACCACGTCTTCGTCGGGCGGCAGCAGCGGTGGCGGTGGCGGCGGTGCCAGCGACGCAGGCATGCTGGCCTTGCTGGCAAGCATTGCAGCCTGGATGCTGGGTGCTGCGTGGTGGGCCCGCCTGAGGCGCAATCAGGCCATCAGGGCAACCGCCCAGATCATCAAGACCGGCAAGCGGTGAACGACTTGCCTTGGGGCAGCTTGAGCCCCGAGAGCGTCACCTGCATCGACTCGTTGGCTTGGGCCACGCGCAGGTAGTGCACTTGACCGGCCGGGCGGATCGTCACCACGCGGGCGGTGCGGATGCCGCGTTGCTTGAGGCCACCCAGGCGGGTTTCGGCATCGGCTTCGCTGGCGAAGCGGCCCAGTGACAGGCCGCGCGCGTAGGTGCCGTTGCGCACTTCGTCAAAGTTCAGCCCCTTGATGCGCTTGAGCTCCGTGACCTTGCGGTCGTACAGCTCTTCGTCGTTGTATGGGCCCATGTAGACCATCCACTGCCCGCCGATGGCGATGCTCTGGCGCGTCCAGCTGCCTGCCTGCAGCAAGGGCCGCAGGGTCTTGTCGACGGCGGCGGCGTCTTCCGGTTTGAACGGGCCGGCCTCGACGCACAGGGCCGGGGTGGCTGCGGCCTGCTGCGCGGTGGCGCTGGATGCCGCAGAGGGGGCTTCGGCCGCGCTTGCGGCTCTGTCCGGGGGCGATGCGGCTTCGGCTGGCGGCGCGCGGCGGCGCAGCGCGTGGTTTTGTGCTGTGTCACCCGGCTGCAGCACCTCGATTTGCTCGGCGTGCAACTGCGCGCTCAGGCGCTGAGGCTCGCGTTGCCCCTCCGCGGGCATGCCTGCCCAGGCCTTCAGCCAGCCGTGGGTCCAGGCAAAAAAGCCAAGGTTGACGATCAACAGGGCGAGCACCAGGGAGCGGAGCATGGGGCGTGCAGGGGTCAGGTGAGGGGGGCTGCAAGGGCTGGGCGCACGCTGACTTCACCACTGCTCCAGCGTTGCAGGCCGCCTGCAGTATGCACGAGCAGTGCACCCGACTCGTCCACGCCTTGGGCCGTGCCGCTGGCGTCGGGGGGCGTCTGGGCGTCGGGCAGGTGGCCGGGCCGGGTCCACAGCGACACCTCCTGGCCTTTGAGCACATCGCGGTCAGACCAGGCCGTCAGCAAGGGGGCGAAGCCCGTGGTCTCAAAGCGGTGCACGGTGTCCAGCAGGTCGGGCAGGACCCATGACCAGGCTTCGCCAACGCCGAGCGGGTCGTCTGCGTTGCGGGACAGCCATGCCGAGCC